>VGVX01000003.1 GCA_016873845.1 Ignavibacteria bacterium | reverse complement strand
ATTATTCCTTGCAATCTTGGATTTTCACGAGCTATAGAACGGATTAACTCGGTAAGCTGCTCGCCTATTTTTGTAGATAGTTTTCGTATAACTGACCAAGTAGAATCATCTAGATTCTCGGGTCGAAGTGGGATGTAAAACCTCGTAAGCTTTCGATCTTTTGATATTAGCTTGAGTGCTTTTTCTTTCGTACCAACGTTGTCGGCTATTCTGCTAACTTCATCATCGAAAACATCACATAAGCGCTTGACAAAGATTAACGGCAAAATAAAATCTTTGTACTTCGGGGCATCCTGCGCTCCTCTAATTGCGCACGCAGCGTCCCATATCCACGATTCAAGAGATTTGGAGTTATTGTTTGTCATGTTTCTAACTGTATTTGGAAAAGCATTTATGCCAAAATAAACAAATGCAAATTAGTTTATCACTTAACTGAGCTAATATTAATTGAGTTTGTTTTTTTTCACTTTCACAATAAAGATCGAGATGAAATTATTCAATCTTTTTTGAAGAGAGCGAAGTTAAGAACGAGCCAATTAATAGTGTTGCAATTACACCAATGAATGTGAACCATGTCCAAGCAACAAGTTTAAGTGAGATTACTGTGATCATAATAAATATTCCTGCAGTAAATCCAGCGAGCGCATCTTCTTGCGAAGAGCGTTTATTTAATAAACCCAATAGAAAAGTTCCTAACAAACCTCCATAGGTAAAAGATGCGATACTTAATGCAAGTTCTACAACCGCCTGCGGAGATTCCATGAAAAATATTGCCGCCCCTACTAACAAGACAGCCCATAGAATTGTAAACAACCGTGAAATTGAAAGCTGTTTTTTATCATTTTCAAATTTCCCGAAATATGGAATATAAAGGTCAAGCATCGTCGAAGATGAAAGCGAACTCATTGAACCCGCGAGTGTGGACATAGCCGCGGCAAACAATCCTGCAATTATTAATCCAGTTAAACCAGGCGGCAAAACATTAATGATAAACATTGGAAATATTTCATCTGATTTAACATTGATTTGACCATAATATGCATAAAGCATTACGCCGACAATTAAGAAAATTGCAAATTGAATAATAACTATAACTCCACTGCCAATTATCGCTCGCTGACTGCTCTTCAAACTTTTTGTTGCAAGTAATCTTTGAACAATTAATTGATCTGTCCCATGAGATGCCATCGATAAAAATGCACCACCAAGCACACCCCCAATCAATGTGTATGGTTTAGCAAAGAATCCGGAAAATCCATCACCGAATCCTAAATTAATAATGTTTAGTTTTGATTCAGAGCTTGCGGCATTCAGTACTGAATTCCATCCATCCGGAAGTATATTTAATATAAATATTCCAGCGATGAAAGCTCCACCGAGATAAATCAACATTTGTACAACATCGACCCAAATGATTCCTTTCACGCCTCCAGTATATGTATAAACTAATGTTACAGCAGCAATTATTGTAATCGCGACCGGATAACTTATATCGAGCATTAGCTTCAGTGGAATGGCAGTGGCAAATAATCTAACTCCATCGGCTGCTGTTCGTGTGAATAGAAAAACAATTGATGCGAATGATCTGGTTTTAGTACCGAATCGTGTTTCAAGAAAGGCATAGGCAGTCGAAAGTTCCCCTTTGAAATATGCAGGCAGAAAAACATATGCAACTAATATTCTTCCTATTAAATATCCAATTGTTAATTGGAGGAAATTCAAATTAGTTAAATATGCGAGTCCAGGAATTGAAATAAAAGTTAAGGTGCTCGTTTCTGCGGCAACAATTGAAAAGCAAACCGCCCACCAAGGGACTACATCCGATCCCAAAAAATAATCTCTGATACTTCGCTGTTTACCGCCTGAAATTATGCCAAGAGCAGCTATAAATACCAAATAGACTATAATTATTATGTAATCAATCAGGTGAGGATGATTTACCAAAATATTACTCTAAATTCTGGAGTTCACTAATTGCTTCTTCGTTAGTACTTATGAGTGGAAGTACTCGTTCGAGTTGAGAAATTCTAACAAGCGTTTCAACTTTTTCATTACAATGTGTCAATCTGATAGCACCACCGCGTTCTCTAATTTGACGTTGACAAAGCAGTAATGCACTTAAACCCGAGCTGTCACAAAATTCGACTTCACTCAAATCAACAATCATCTTTCTAACGCCTTCTGCTTGACATAAGATTGTGAACTCGCCTTTTAAGATGCCGGATATTGTTGTATCTAATTTTTTTTCATTTAACTTAAATACGACTATATCATCATTGTGTTTGACTTCAAAATTCATGTTCTCTCCCTACAGGAATAAAAATTTGAAAAAACTTTCATAGACCCCCTCAAAGTTTGCGTTTTCAGAAGTCCTCAATTGTAAGTTATTAAATAAATCAGAATTTTTCTTCAAAAAGCCGAGCTTTCTATCACATTTAATTTTGTGCATAAGATAATAATGGAAATAAGAATCGGAAATATTTAGATCAATCACTAAATCGTATGACTTCATTCTGAGCTGATTGATAAGCTGCTGTGAAGGGGTATCAAATTTACTCCGATGACCTGAATTGTAAACTACAGCAGTTATGGGAATTTTATCTTTGAAAAGAGGAGTGTAAGATTCGTTAATTACAAACGTAATTGACTCGATGTGCTTTTTAAATTGAGGAGTAAACTTCTTTAAATGATTAATTAGGACTGGATCATCAGGCAGTAAGACTAATGCACATTTTACATCTGGATTAATGATTGGCACAGAAACATTTCTCAGTTTTTTTCGGTTGAAAGCTCTAAGATAGAAGTAAAACAGTGATTGGGTAAATTTCTTCATTAACTTTTTAGAAGGGTGAGAAAATCTTCTTCTTTGAGAATTTCTATTTTTAATTTAGCGGCTTTTTCTAATTTCGAACCTGGATTTTCGCCCGCAATCAAAAAACTGGTTTTAGAGCTTACCCTCTCGGTTACTCTTCCACCGAGTGCTTCAATTTGCTTTTTAGCTTCATCACGCGTCATTGAACTCAATGTTCCGGTAATCACGAAATTTTTTCTACTTAATTTTGAGGCGGTTGATTTTTGTTTTGATTCAAACTGTAATCCGAAATTCTTCAAATCTTTTACAAGATTTACATTATTTTTATCCGCAAAAAAGTTGATGATACTATCGCTTATAGTTTCTCCAACCTCATGAATTTTTTGAAGTTCTTCTTTCGTTGCTTTCATTATTTCATTCATATTCTTAAACGAACGAGCGAGAACTTTAGCAACGCCAGCACCAACGTGCTTGATACCTAGAGCAAAAATTACTCTTTCGAAATTCTGTGATTTGCTTTCCTCAATTGCCTCTAAAAGATTGTCGATACTTTTTTCACCATAACCCTCAAGTTGAATCAAATCGTTGCGACGATTTTTCAATCGATAGATATCAACTGAATTTATTAAGAAACCAAGTTCAACAAATTTATTAACAATTGCATCACCAAGCCCTTCGATATCCATTGCTCCGCGTGAAGCAAAATGAACAATTCTACCTTTAACTTGCGCGGGACATTCGTAATTAACACAATAGACTGCAACTTCTCCTTCTGAATTGAACAGCTTTCCACCACACTCAGGACATTTTGATGGAACTTCAAATGGTTGTGAGCTAGAGGAGCGTTCATCAAGAACGACTTCAATCACTTTGGGAATTACATCTCCCCCTTTTTCGATCATAACGGAATCATTTTGACGAATATCTTTGCGTTGAATCTCTTCAAAATTATGCAGAGTTGCACGACTCACTGTTGTACCGGCTAATAATACTGGTTCAAGTTCGGCTACTGGTGTGATAGTTCCTTGGCGCCCAACTTGAAGTGTAATCTTTTTCAATTTTGTTTTTGCTTTTTTCGCTTCGAACTTAAAAGCTGTTGCCCACCGCGGGCTTTTTGCAACGTTTCCCAATAAAGATTGTTGTCTCAAGTCATTAACTTTGATTACTACACCATCAATTTCGTATGGAAGAGTTTCGCGCTTTTCTTCCCATTCGCGGCAGAATTGGATTACATCATATATAGATTCACAGAATCTATGATGCTCATTTACTTTGAATCCTAGATTTTTTAAAGTTATAAGATTTTCCGATTGGTGGTCCAATTCTTTTGAATACGACCTCAGACTGTAAGCAAAGAAGTTCAACGGTCTTTCCGCAACAAGCCGCGGATCTTGGAGTTTTAATGTACCCGCAGTTGCATTGCGTGGATTCGCAAAAAGTTTTTCATCCAATTTTTCACGTTCTGAATTCATTGCATCAAAATCTTTACGATTCATATAAATTTCGCCACGAACTTCAATGTTTTCAAATATTTTTTCTTCAACTTCTTTGAAATTCAAGCGCAGTGGGATCGATTTGATAGTC
The DNA here is from genome assembly GCA_016873845.1 of Ignavibacteria bacterium. Taxonomy (NCBI): domain Bacteria; kingdom Pseudomonadati; phylum Ignavibacteriota; class Ignavibacteria; species Ignavibacteria bacterium. The sequence goes on along the minus strand of VGVX01000003.1, from coordinate 109,240 downwards.
CTGAGATTATTTGAGATCTCATCACCTTTTAACCCGTCACCTCTAGTAACTCCTTGAACGAAAAGTCCTCCGCGGTATTGCAAACTGATTGCAACTCCATCGATTTTCAACTCGGCTATGAAATTAATCTGTTTAGTTGCTGACACTAATTCCCTAATGCGTTTATGAAAATCGTGCAAGTCTTCTTCGGAATAAGTGTTTGCTAAGCTGAGCATTGGAATGTCATGAAAAACTACTGGAAATTCTTTTGTCGGTTCACCTCCGACTCTCTGTGTCGGTGAGTCTGGAGATATCAGAAATGGATACTTTTTCTCCAAGGATATAAGTTCTTCCATCAATTTATCATATTCTCGATCGGGAATTGATGATTCATTCAACACATAATATTCATAATCGAATTTATGAATCAGCTCGCGAAGCTTCTCAAGCTGAATAATTATTTCTGAACTTACATTTTCAGAATTATTGACTTTTTGATTCATTTGCCTGTCGTAATATTTTCAAACCTTCTGGATCAATATAAACTCTCTTAACAGCACCGGGCATACCGACAAATGGAAGATTTTCTTTATTTAATGCAAACGATATTGCCCCAGCATTCCCAATCAATATTTCAAAATTTTTCTTTGCTCTCCAAAATTTTTGTTCTCCCTTTCTCATAAAAATCTCATCGATTACAGCACCGTCTCCCTTGATTTGCATCCATACGGAATCAGAAGCGATTCCAATTAATGTCAAACTATCTTTCGAAAAAAGAATCTTGCTCTCTTTTTTTCCATCGATAACTTGGGCTGGTTTTTTTTCATTAAAACGCGGCATAGTGTCATCAACTGTTCCATCAACAAATTCATGGTTCACTTCTTTCCCAGGAATTATTAATATGATTACAAAAATTAAAAGGATCATGGAAACAAGTACCAGTATTGTTGTCTTCGATTTCAGAAATGATTTAATATCTAAAATCTTTTCTGGAGCAAATTCGATTGCATCAGGTTCGCTTGGAACGGGTTCTTCTTCAATTATTCTTCCCTTAAGTAGCTCATCCAGCTTTTTGAGATAATCATTGGAGTCCACGTCCAAGATTGAAAGATAGCTTTTTAAAAATGACTTAACGTAAAGAGGTGGAAGAAAATCAAATTCGTTGTTTTCAATTTTTTCGAGATACTTTAGATCGATACGTGTACTTTCGGAAATTTCCTTCAACGAAATTCCGCGAAGTAATCTTCTTTCTTTTATTTCCTTCCCTAGTTCAGTCATTTAATTTGAATATTTCTTAATTCAATAAAAAGTTACTCAAGAGATTTTTCAGAAGCAACATTTGAGTCTTCGAGATAAACATTCATCACGTCATGCGAACTTAAAGTAAGTAATTGCATTAAGATTTCCTTAAAATTTTAGCCGCAAAACTTCCATCCATCCCGTGAATATTTGGGAAGGTAGAGATGCATCCATTCTCATCAATTAGACTCGGATGAAGGTTCGGATGATTTGTAACCAATTCAAAATGCGAGTTATGTATCAAGAAGTCTTTTATGATTTCAAAATTCTCTTCAGGCTCTATAGTGCAAGTGCTGTATACAATTACACCGCCTACTTTAACTAATCTTGAAGCACTCTCTAACAACCGTTTCTGAATTTGAGATAATCTTTTTATATCATCAGCGTCACGTTTCCATTTTATTTCTGGTTTCTTCATAAGAACACCCAAACCGGAACATGGAACATCAACAAGTACTTTATCAACTGATTCCATTTCTAGCTTCTCGCTATCCGCTTCGAGAAAATTAATATTAGTGAGCTTTAACCGTTCGATATTTTTCTTCATCAGAGCAATTCGGCTTGCATATTTATCAACAGCGAATATTTTTCCTTTATTCATCATTAGTTCGGAGATGAAGCTGCTTTTCCCTCCAGGTGCTGCACAAAGGTCAAGTACGGCATCTTCCTGCTGAGGATCTAATAGAAGACAAGGGAGCCCGGCAGATTCATCTTGAATAGAAAAATATCCCTCCTTGAAATAATCCCAATCTGTGATATTAGTAAGATGAAGTAAGGTGATGAAATTATTTGAATAGATCGATTCTCGAAATTTTAACTCTGCCTTATTTAATTTTTTCAGAAAATCTTCTCTGCTTGTACGGCTTTGGTTAAACCGCAATGTTAATCTTGGTCGTTCATTATTTTCTGACATCAATTTTTCAGCAAAGTCAGCACCGTATCTTGAAATCCATCTCTTAACAAGCCAGTTGGGATGCGAATAAATTGTTCCGTAATAGTTAATAGTATCTTCCTCTTGATTAGGATAACGAATTTCTTGCTTTGCCCGGATAATATTCCTTAAAACTGCATTCACTAAATCTGCGGATTTTTCCCCTTGAAGTTTTTTTACAAATTCCACTGCTTCATTAACAGCTGCATAATCGGGAATGTTATCAAGAAAAAGAATTTGATAAAGAGCTACGCGCATTGCATTCTTCAAATTTGGAATACATTTGGAAAACTCACCTCGATAAAATCCGCGCAGAATCCAATCGAGTTTACGTTCCCATCGCACTACTCCATGTACAAGTTCATTCAATAACGCTTTATCCTGCGATGAAAGCTCTCCGAAACGAAGTTCAACATCAACTAATTTATCTAGATAGGCATCAGTTCTATCAACACGGTTTAAAATTTTAACGGCAATCCCACGCGGTCCGACATAAAGATTTTTGAAAGTTTCCATACAATTTATAATTCATATATAAGGTTCTTAAATAAAAAAGTGAGGAAGAATGCTTCACTCACTCTCAAGATAATAAAAATCAGTTGAAGTTACGATAGACCTAAAACCAACTTTTCAGTCAGAAAGGGTAACTCAGAATTTAATTCGGCATTCCTCTTTTACGCCGTTCTTCACGAGTTAAATCAAAAACCTTTCTAAACAATTTCTCTTCGGCAGGGCTCATAGTTATCTTTCTCCTACCCATGACTCTTTTTGCAACATCCAGACTGCGATCAAGCGCATAAGTTGTCATCATTTCGCCGCCTCCCCAGGAAAATGAAGGCATATATTTCGGAGGAACTCCAGCTCCATAAATATTGCAGGAGACACCAACGTTTGTTCCAGTATTAAACATTGTGTTGATTGCACATTTCGAGTGATCTCCCATTGATAGACCGACAAACAACGAACCTGTATCTACAAGTTCTCCATTTATAAAGACTTTTACACTTCCATAGTTGTTTTTCAAATCGCTGTTGTTGGTATCAGCTCCCAAATTCACCCACATTGCAAGATAACTATGTCCAAGAAATCCTTCATGCTGTTTATTTGAGTGAGAATGAATGATCGAGTTTTCGACTTCCCCGCCTACTTTACATACTTCGCCAATTGAAGTCCCTTCATAAATCTTTGCACCTATTTTAATAACCGAATTTTCGCCGATAAAACAAGGACCTTCGATCACAGCATTAGGCATCAGTTTTGCACCTTTTCCAATGAAAATTGGACCTAATTCTGCATCCAAAACAACACCAGGTTTTACAGATGCTCCTTCATCAACGAAAATTTCATTTTCATTCAGTAAATAAGTCCCTTGATAAATTTTCCCTAAAAGCTTTTTCTTTTTTTCCTTAGTGAAAAAATTATAGTCAGCCGCAATTTGCGATGGATTATTATTAACTAAATCCCAATAATAATTAATCATCTTCACATCAATTTGCTTTTTGATCAATCCATCGAAGTCTGAAAGTGTAAATAAATCATGCAAATTACTTTTTAAGTTCTCTAACTTTTCTCCAGATACCTTTGCCGCTACAATAGTCTCACCATTTACAAATAGCACATCATTAGGATTAGTCAAATCTAATTTTTGCAGAAAACCCTCTTCTGCCAGTACTCTTCCGTTAACAAACAAACATTCTTTGCTGCTTATGAAATTTATTTCGTATTCCGGATTTTTCTCCACAAGAAAATCAGCGAGATAACTTCTGCAATGAAGTGTCACTTTTGAATTTGGAAAGTGTCTGAGAATTTTATCTTTTAATGAAGTGATACCGCAGCGAAGTTCATATGTCGGCCGAAAATAAGTTAGTGGAAGAAGCCGCTCAAAATATATTCCCTCAAATATGCAGACGTGCATTGCGTGAGTCCTTATATTATTTGGAGTGCAATTGTTACAGAAAATGAATGAGCTTCTCTGCTATCATAAAAGACTGATAGACAAGAGAAGCTCAAAAAAAACATTACTAAAATTAATATATGCTAAGCTTCCTGAGCAGATTGTGTCTTATATTTCTTCATGAATTTCTCGACACGGCCTGCAGAGTCAACTAATTTTTGCTTTCCAGTGAAAAATGGATGACAACTTGAACAAATTTCTAATTTTAGATCACCAACAGTCGATCTAGTAACAAACGAATTACCGCAAACACATGTTACCGTAGATTTTTTATATCCTGGATGAATTCCTTTTTTCATAATATCTCCGTTTCTAATCAAAATTGGGTTCAAAAATAGCAAAACATACTTCTAAAAACAATCCATAACTCTCATAAAACGAAATTTTTGCAGAGATTTAGCGAAATAATCAATAATTCTTAAAAAATGGAGGTTTTCTATTTATTCCGTCTTAGATTTGAAATAACTGTATCACGAGTCCGATTAGTAGTCGATTCAAATCCAACGGTTCTTTGAGGTCCATACTGAGCTGGCGGAGGAATTCTAATCAAGGTAGGTTCACTTGGAAAAGAAAAACCTGCATTTGTTTCAATTGTTTCTAAGTGAGTTGTTGATGTTGATAAAGGTTGATCAAGACTCACGCCCGGGCCTAATTGAATCGGTTCGCGATTTCGATTGCGAGCGACAACAATCTCTTTTTTCTTTGGAAGTACAATCTTGTTTGGTATCGGGATGTCTTTCAATGAGTTATCTTCGCTCAGTTTCGATTCGGCTTTGGGAAGCATTAGTAAGCCCTCATCCCTAAGATTTGAATTTGCGTTAACTGCAAAGAGAATTAAAACTGTAACGATGGCCAAAGATAATGCAGGGGCAAAGATTGGATTTTTGAAAAACCCAAAGACAGGTGAAGTCTGCCTAAAGTTAGGTTGCTTTGAAATTTCATATTCTGCAATTCGATTGGCTAAATTTTGTTCAAAATTTTCCGAAGCAGCTATTTTGGGTAAATTTCTTAAATCAGTAGAAATATTATCGATAATATTTGATTCCATTTTTTATGCATGATAAATATGTTTTAATAATTTTTGTAAACGAGCTCTTCCACGGTTAATTCTGGACTTGACCGTACCGATGTTTAACCCTGTAATCTCAGCAATTTCTTCGTAAGAGAGTTCCTGAACATCTCTTAGAATTATAAGTTCACGATATAAGGGCTTAACTTTTTTCAATGCATTCAATATTATTTTGTTTTTGAAAACAGCATCAGCATAATCATCGGGCCTATAAGATTCATCCGGCAGCTCGAATTCTGTGACTTCGTCATCGCCATGTAAATTCGTTCCTTGAATTGAGAAAAAAACTCGCCTGTTCTTTTTCCGCAATTCTGTTTTTGCCAGATTCGCTGCAATTGTGTAAATCCAAGTTGAAAATTTAGCAATAGTTGTATAATAATTTTTATTTTTATACAATCTGAAAAATGTTTCTTGTAAAACATCTTCAGATAAGTCACGGCTTCCGAGGAATTTGTATATGAAATTCATCAATGGATCTTTGTAACGAGCGACAAGGATATTATAAGCTTCAATGTCGTCAGTCTTTTGGAAATGAAGTATCAAATCTTCGTCATTAAGATCCTTTAATTTTTTATTCTCAGAACCGCTCATTTAACCATATCAGAAAATTTATGTTCCAAAGTTACTAAAAAATCCCCTCAGCTTTTTGATGCAATCGCAAATTCCCCTATCATTTGTGTGAAAAGTGTTTTCTCATCAAGACTTGTGGACTTAAGTTCAATATCTTTCTGAAGCAGAATACTGAATATTTTTGATATTTGATTGAAAGTATATCGTTTCGATGCTGACTCATAATCCTTCAGAAAATAAGGATGACAGCCAATTTTTGATGCAAGTACATTCTGATTGGATGAATTTCTCTTGAGTTCTGAATAAGTTAAAATGCTGGTAAAGTATCGCGTGAGCATAACAATGATATAAACCATTGTTGCTTCACCATTTAGGAGGTTAAATCCAATTTTCAGAGCAGAATCGAATTTTTTGTCTCCCAATGAATTATAAAGATCAAAAATCGTGAATTGCCTGCTTGAAACTAACAGTGATTTTATTGATTCCTTGTCAATCTCTTTACTGTCTCCAAGTGCAAGAAATATTTTACTCAATTCGGCATCCAACTCAGCAAGATTATTTCCAATGCTCGAATACAATAAATTAATAATCTCAAAATCGGATTTTATTTTTTCTTTCTTGATTCTCCGTTCGATCCATTCAAGAACTTCATCCTCTTTTAGTTTGGGAGAATTATAGGCGCAATTTAGTGCCGCAAGTTTTTTATAGGTTTGATTTTGATTCAAATTAACTTTTGAGTTTTCCACTAAAATCAATGAAGTCTCTGGAGAGGGATTCTCAAAATATGGAATTAGCTTTTCTTTCAGCTTCATCGAACCGAAATCTTTGATTACAATAATTTTTCTTCCACCGAAAAGAGAAATTTCGGAAGTAAGGTCTATAATTTCTTGGATTGTTTTTTCGTGTTGATAGAAACTCTCAATTGAGCAATTTTGTTCTTTTGATTTCTCTTTGATTAAACCAAGAGTTTTGTCGAGATAATAATTTTCCTCTCCGAAAATAAAAGCAAGCTCGGGAAAGGTTCCTTTGTTTATCTGCGTGGAAAATTCTTTGATATTTCGGTTAGCTTTCACTCAGAAGTATGCTTTTTACTTTCTTTTGAGATTGCTTTGAATAGAAAAAAAACCAATCCACCCCAAATGATTGCTATTGTTATAACGGCAAATATGATCGCGTCATTCGACATAAAATTACTTTTCTATTCTGGCAACAATTTTTTTATTGAAGATAATTAAAAGCAACAATACAATCATCCATTGCAAGATCGCAGTTCCAGCAGATTCTATTCTAAAAGGATTCCACCATTCAGTTTCCCAGCTGTATGAAGAGATAATCCACCATAATAATAATACAACCGCTAAAACCGGAATGATTACCGCAACAATGAAATTATACCACTTTCCAATTTTGTAATCACTCCCCTCTCCATTGATGATTTCCTCTCTAAAACGATTAACGCCAAACTTAATTATTGTGAATGAAATAAATCCTCCGCTTAAAATTAATCCTACTCCCCAAACCCAATCTTGATTAATTAGAAAATCTAAATTCAAGCTCGAAGGAAGTCCGAGCAGAAATGCAGCAACTGCAACAAAGATAATTGATCGTTCGCGCGGAAGTCCAAAATCTATCAATGCACGCGTTGTCAGCTCAACTAATGAAATTAGAGATGTAAGTGCTGCAAAAGAAAGTGCAAGAAAAAAGAGTGCTGTGATCGCGAGTCGAATTAAATATCCTCCAGGCAGATGGTTAAATAATTCCGGAAGATAGATGAAAGTCAAACCTGTATTTGCCGGTCCTGAAATGGAAATATCCTTAAAAGCATCGCCAGTAGTTAATGCAAAGACTGTTGAAAAAATAATTATTCCTGCAAGAAGGGAGATAGAATTATTTCCAAAACCAACTAAAGCTCCATTTAACGAAAGATCCTCTTTTTGCTTCGTGTAGATTGCGTAAGTAAGAATTAATCCCCAGCCTGCACCAGTATCCCAAGCATTTTGTGTGAGAGCTTGAATCCAAATTTTATGATTTAGGAGCAATTGGAAATCGGGTTTAAAGAAATATTCGATCCCGAGAAATGCATTTGGCAAAGTAACTGCGCGCACACCAAGAAGAACTAGTATAATTAATAGAGATGGAACTAATAGCTTGCTTGCCTTTTCTATTCCATTAACAATTCCACGATAAACAATGAATGCGGAGAACAAAATCGCCGCCGCATGAAAGAAAATCGGTTGAAAACCTGTGCTGAAATCCGTCCAATATTGAGGGTAATTTGTAACTGAAAGAAGATCATCGGTAAAGACTGCTGTAAAATATTTTATGCACCATCCTGTGACAACAGAATAATAAAACATAATTGCTGTAGCAACTAAAACGATAAATCCACCCATCCATGCAAATTTTTCACCTGCCATTTTAATAACTGCACCGATGGGTCCTTTGCGAGTATATTTCCCAATCGCAAATTCGGCAATGATGAGTGGTACAGACCAAACTACAAGAAAAATTATCCAGGGAATTAAAAAAGAACCTCCACCATTTTGAGCAACAATCCGAGAGAAACGCCAAATGTTTCCGGTGCCGACGGCGATGCCGAGAACTGAAATTATGAGCGTCCACCGCGACGTGAAGGTTTCTTTTATTGACATTACTAACTAATAGAATTTATTCCAGAATACATAAAGAATTAATCAGTTGATTTTCTGTGGGAAATACTTCTTTCACCACAGATTTCACGGAGAAAGAGACGGATTCATTCTCTATTATTTTGTAATCTCTTTGACTTTTTTAATCTCAATTTTCACAGAATTCATTACGACATCTTTTTTCGGTCTGTCGCCAGGTTTAGATGTTTCAACTTTTCCAACAGCTTTTACTACATCCATTCCTTTAATAACTTGCCCAAACACAGAATGCCGATTGTCAAGCCAAGGTGTTGGAACCAAAGTTATGAAGAATTGACTTCCATTTGTGTTCGGTCCGGCATTAGCCATGGATAGAATTCCCGGTTTGTCATGTTTCAAATCTTTGTGAAATTCATCTTCGAACTTAGCACCGTAAATGCTTTCACCTCCCATTCCAGTCCCGGTCGGGTCTCCACCTTGAATCATGAAATTGTCGATGACTCTGTGAAAAATTATTCCATCGTAATATCCTTTTTTTGCAAGCCCGATAAAATTGTTAGCTGTTTTTGGTGTCTTATCTTCAAATAATTCAATTTCAATTTTCCCCATATTCGTTTCAATTACTGCAATTGTCATTGTTTTTATTTTACTCTCATTCTTTATTGTTTTGTCTTTTGATTCTTTTGTTTGTGCAAATGCTATCGTTGAAATTAACAGAATTGCCAAAGCAAATGATAAGTTTCTTTTAATCATAATTATCCTCTAATTTGTTTACTTTTAATTTAGTTATTTACTTTACAATAAAAAAATTCAAGGCAATAATACTCCAGCCCATAATAAGATTAGAATTAAAATCCCCAGAGCAATTCGATAATAAACGAAAATAAATGTTGATTTGGATTTCAGATATTTGAGTAAAAATCCTATAGCCCAATATCCACTGAGATACGAAAAAAAAGTCGCTATAAAGAGTGCAATAAAATTTTCCCCTGATAGATGGGGGAAGATTTTATATAACTGATATAATCCGCTTAGCAAAACAGCTGGAACACTTAACAAAAACGAGAATCTCGCTGCAGCTTCACGAGTCAGTCCGATGAATAATCCGCCGGTAATAGTTGTTCCGGAACGAGAAGCCCCAGGGATCAATGCACAAACTTGTGCAAATGCAACTACTTGGGATTTTAGAAATGTAAGATATTTCAATTCATAGTTTAACTTTGAGACTTTTTCAGCAAATGCCAATAGAAGAGCAAATCCAACTAGTGAAAATGTTACAATGTATAGTGATCGTGCTTCATTTTCGATAAAGTCTTTGAACAGCAATCCAAACACGGAAATTGGAATCGTTCCTGATATTATATACCATCCAAGTTTTGAATTCTCATCGGTTATTAATTTTCCCTGCAGTAAATTTTTCGTTACAGAAGTAAATATCTCATACAAATCTTTTGCAAAATAAAATATTACAGCGAGCATCGTACCGATTTGAATAACTGCCGAGAATCCGGCGCCTGGATCTTCCCATCCAAACAAAGCGGGAATAATTCGTAAGTGAGCAGTGCTGCTGATAGGTAAAAACTCTGTAAGCCCCTGTACTATTCCAAGAACTACAGCTTTAATATATTCCATAATTAAAAAACGTACCTCATTCCAAGCCGCAAACCGAAACTCGTGAAGCTAAGGTTTAGATTTTCTTTATTTGTTTTATTGATAACTAAGGATTGTGCATCGTTTGATACATCTGATAAACTTGTGTAACGCGCATTTAAATTAATAAGAATGAATAAACTTGTACTTATTGCAGATATCCCATCAACTTTTGCAATTAATCCAAAACCGCCAGAAGAAAAATCTCCTAATGAAAATGAACTTGGGATCCTTTCACTGACATTCGCAAAATAATAGCCACCTCCAGCTCCAATTGATATTCGATAGCCATTTTGCATAAGATGATGTATGATGACTAAAGCAGGCATTAATAACGAATATGCAAATTCGTAGGTACCTGCACCAATTGCTTTATTAAATGAATTAATTGAATAACTTAAATCAAGATCAATCGAATAATTTTGCGAGAGATCAAACCCAATAGAGCCAAAAAAATCAACTGCTCCATTGAAATCATCTTTTCGATTATTAAAACCCCAATTGTAGCTTAGGTAGTCATTTAGATTTTCCATTAAATAATAATTCAAACCCATCCCAGCAGAAATATTCAAATTTTTTTGTCCGAATATATTTGACGAGAAACAACATGATAAAATTATTACGCAATACAAAAAATTTTTGAGCATAATTTAATTTTTTAGGTGTAAAGCTATTAAATAATAGACTTTTATTCAAAACAAAATAGACTGGTCAGTAAAAAAAGAGGGGACAATTAAAGTCCCCTCAGCTATTGCCAAAGCCCAACCTCTGAGTTACTGCTTCTATATTTTTACTACTTATATAGAATAAAAATAGCCCATTTCGGAAAAAAATCTAAAAAAAAGTAGTTGATGAACTTAAGATTGAGAAAAATTTCTCTTTTTTCGTTGATGCATAAAAAAGAGAATAATTGAAATTAATAAGAACGGAAGAGTTGAAAGGAAATGAGTCAATAACGCATAGGCAAGACTGATGTCAACGGCAAATCCAAGGATCATTGTTAGAACCGATTTACAAAAAGCATGATAACTTCCTGTTGAACCAGGAGTAGGAATGAGAATCCCAAAAGTAGTGATACTCATGATTATCCATCCGAAAGAAAAATCGACCGGAACTATCTTCTGCATATTCATCATATATAAACCTAAATACGCACCGACTGCATATGTAATCCAGATGATAGGTGACATAAAAATTACTAATAAAAGATTTTTTCTGGATTTAATGCTGTCAAATCCATCTATTATTTTTGATGTGAAAAGTGTTGCCTTGTTTAGGATTTTAAAATTCATTTTTAAAAAAAGTTTATCTATCAATACAAGGACTTTTCTTTGATATTTAATTATCAATCCTAAAACCAGAATCGATGCTACAAATGCCGCAATACCGATATAAATAGAACTATAAATCCACGGATACTCAGATTCTAAAACTTCTCGAAACATTGATAAACCGATTAAAACGGTAAGAATTAAAAAAATTAGATCAAGGACTCTTTCAATGACAACTGTTCCAAGAGACGAAACTCGCGATATCCCTTCGAGCGAACCGATCGACATTGCACGAGCAACTTCTCCGAAACGAGGCAATATGACATTTACACCATAACCAATGATAACTGCAGAAAATAAATTCACAATTTTTACATCTGACTTAAATGATTCGATCATATATTTCCAACGCCAAGCACGAATGAATGCACCAAGAAACACAACGAAAACAAATAAAACTAAATAGAATATATTTACATCATTAAAATGAATTAACACTTCATCTAATCCGACACCGCGAAAAGTGTAAATTAATAGTGTTAATCCGACAACGACCGAAATGGAATAAAAAAATATTTCACGGAAAGAAAATCTTTTTCCGTTTTGTTTATCTGATATCAATTACTTTTACCCCGCTAGGTGAAGTGAACTCGAATAGATTGGCGCTTAAATTCGTATTAATCTTTATCTCCAAAAACATGAACGAATACTTGTTCTGTGCCCAATCTTCAGCTTCAACTTTTTTGATTAAATAATTCTTCGAGATCCATACTTTGAGATTCTTGAAACTAAAATCAGATCCCTTTGGTGAAAAGCTGATTATTGAATGTTCTTCTCCGTCTAATTTTTCAATTCCCTCAAATTTGCTGCTCGATTTAGCCGGGAGATTAAATAATAACGTTTGAGGTGAAAAAAAATTTTCTTCATAATTAGTAATAACAACTCTTTTGGCGGGTTTTGAATAGTTCCAAGAAGTTATTCCATTAGAAATTACTAATTGATTTTTAAATTCTATTCTGTAGTTGTTTTCTTTCTTAAAGTAAAGATCGGCTTTAACTTTCTGCGGTTCAGATGTTACTGAAGATTCGACGGACTGCGTAAGAACAGCTCTCAAATCATTTATTGCAGAATATTTTTTCTGAACTTCGCTTATGATTTGCTGTGGATTAGTTTGAAACGGATTATTAAAAAGTAAAATTAAAATTAATTGAAAAATCATTTTTTTTAGTCATCAAAATATAATTGGTAGTAATCTTTTTATATTTTAGCCAGAAATTCAGTTCTCGAATAACTCAAAACTTAAATTTTCATCGAATGCAATTTAAAATATCTTTTCGATGTTTCAAATTCTCGATCAATCAAGAAGCGCTAAGATTCTTTCTAGCTCCTCATCAGTATCAATAAGAACTAACCGTGCCTTGCTTCCATCGAATGGACCTACAATTCCAGCTTCCTCAAGTTCATCCATAATTCGAGCAGCACGTGAATAACCTACTTTTAACCTGCGCTGAAGCAGCGAAACTGATCCTTGCTGGTGTCTTGTCACTAATCTAGCTGCTTCTTCAAAAAGCTCGTCTCGATCTGCCAAAAGTCCTGCATTATCATTTCGTTTCTTTTCTTGTACTGATGGAAGCTGATATGGTTTCGAAAAACCCTTCTGCTTGCTAATATGTGATACTATTCGCTCTACTTCTGAAGTGGAAACAAATGCATTTTGAATTCTCTGAGACTTTGGACTGTTGCTCGGAAGGTAAAGCATATCGCCGTTACCCAAAAGTTTTTCTGCACCATTAGCATCAAGAATTGTTCTCGAATCTGTCTTGGATGCAACTTGATATGCGATGCGTGTATTAAAATTAGCTTTTATTACCCCAGTTATAACATCAACCGAAGGACGCTGAGTTGCAAGGATCAAATGAATTCCAACTGCTCGAGCTAATTGCGCAATTCGTGCGATCGGCTCCTCAATTTCGCGGGCTGCTGTAATCATCAAATCAGCAAGTTCGTCAATTACAACAATAATGTATGGCAGTTTGTGAAATTTCATTTCTTCAGAATCAAGAATTTTCCCGGAATTATATTTTTCATTGTAATCCTGGATATTTCTAACGCCTGCCTTGGCGAGCATGTCGTAACGCTGTTCCATCTCAAGTTCAACTGCTTTTAAGACAGTCACTGAATTTTGAGAATTAGTAATAATATCTTCGCCGACATCAGGGCAAGTTGCAAGAAAATGATATTTCAAATCCCGATAAAAAGATAATTCGATTTTTTTTGGATCAATAACTACAAACTTTATATCAGATGGATGAAGTTTAAACAACAACGAAGTGATTATTGTATTTATTCCCACACTTTTACCAGAACCCGTAGCTCCAGCAATTAACATGTGCGGCATTTTCGAAAGATCATCAATGAAAATTTCACCAATAGTTGTTTTGCCGAATGCGATAGGGAGTACCGAAGAACTTTCTCTAAACTTATTCGATCCAAAAATGCTTCTGCAATAAACCAGTTCTGGATTGTGATTCGGTATTTCAACACCGATGGCACTTTTACCTGGGATTGGCGCAATGATACGAATTCCTTTCGCCGCAAGTGCAAGTGCAATGTCATCCTGCAGACTTACAATTTTGCTAATCTTAACTCCTGGTGAAGGGACAATTTCGTACAAAGTTACTACAGGACCAGGCGTAACAGTAATGTCATCTATCGTTATATCGAAGAGTGCAAGTTTCCCTCGGAGAAGTTCTGCATTTGAATTTAGTTCGGAATCGTCCACGCTGCCATGATGTCTCGGAGGGTCAAGTAAATCCAACGTGGGCGGTATGAACTCTATTTCCTCGTCCCAGCATTCTATTTCAACGGATTCATCATTTTTTTTGTCGCCAATTTTACTAATAGCTTTTTCCTTACTCTCTTTCAAGTTTTTCAGTGAAATACTTTTTAAAGGCAGTACTTCATCTTCGATATCTTCATTAGCAAGCTTGTCCATTTTTTTAAGGATTGGATGAGATTCGGTAATCGGAAGCGGTTCTCGATTTATCTTTGTGATCGGTGGTTGAAGTGATATTTCATTCAGATTTTCATCAACAATGTTTTTCTTTGCACGTGATGGTGTAATAGGTTTTTCAATTTTTCCTCTACTGCTAATTTTTGTCTTAATTTTTTCAAGTAATCCTTTGAACAAATGGATTGGGACTTCAATAAAGGACTTTAAATTATAATCAAACAGCAAAAATGAAGTAAGTAAGAGAAGTGAAAAAATTAAAATGATACTCCCGGCACTTCCAAGAATTCTAACACTGAGTTCACCAAGAAATAATCCAATCGTACCATAAAACTCTTTCTTTTCTAAAAAGAAAGGAACTGATTTCGCAAGAATACTGAAAAGCATTGCAAGCAATACTCCCCCAATCAGAAATAAATTCGTAAAGAAAGCTGTTTTTCTATAATCTCCGCTACGAACAATGGTCAATCCCCAGAATGACAGCAATAGTGGTATTATTATCGAGAAATATCCAATCGTACCGTTAATTAAAAAATTTGAAATCACTGCACCGGTCAGTCCGAGCCAGTTTTTGGTTTTGGCTATGCTTTGAGACAGTTCAGAGTTTCGATCCGTCAATGAAAGTAGACTGCTTAATTTAAGGTCAGAAATATAAATCGAATCATACGAGCTATATGATATAATGCTTAATGCGGCTAAAAACGAAAACACAATTAATAAAACTCCGAATGCCATCCTTTTCTTTTCATATGGAATTAGAAGAGAAGAATCGTGAGCGGCGGTATCTACAGATTTTTTTCTGCGCTTCATTTTAATTGTGCGTTGTGATTAAATTATTCTTATAGTGAACTACGTTGTTGAATAAATCGATTTGCGAAATGAATTTAATATCATCACCAAAATTATTTTCAATTAAATATCTACCATGTTCTGTTTGACTCAGAGTTTTCTCTATTTCATTAGATGATTTTTCAAAATAGAGTAAACTCAAACTCGCTGCATCATTCAACTCAATTTTATTGGATACAGATGATCTGATTCGATGAATCAATAAACCGGCGCATAGTGCATCAGACGCATCGAACATGTTTTCACTGCCTGAGCAAATGACTGTCCAATCTTCTTTTGAGTTCATAAGTTCATCCACAACTGCCGAAATGTTAAATGCTGACGCCAGAATTACTTTCTTAGCATTTTTTAAGTGATTGAAAACTTTAGTCCCGTTGGTTGTAGATAAAATTAATATTTTTCCTTTTACCTTATCTTCCGTGTATTCCAGAGGTGAATTTCCTAAATCGAATCCATCAATTTTTTTGGCTTGTCTTTCCCCACAAAGCAAATAGCTGTTCTTATCTAAGTTTTTACTGATTCTTATTGCTTCATCAACTGAAGCGATTGGAATAATTTCTCTTGCGCCGTTATTTAGTGCAGTAATTATTGTTGAAGTTGCTCTTAGAAGGTCGATTACTACACAGTTTTTTTCTGTGAAATAATTTTCCGGAACACCCGCAGTGAAAAATAATACATCAATCTTCATTTCTTTATAAAAGGCACTTCGGTTAATTTGGCTTTCAGTTTTCTTCCACGAATATCGATATCGAATAGCGTGTCACTATTTACTTTATTCATATCGAAATATCCTAGACCAATTGGTTTATTCAAGGAAGGTGAATGAACTCCACTAGTTACACGTCCAATTCTTTCGTTTTTTAAATATATCTCTGAACCATGACGCGGAATACCTTTTTCAATAAGTTCAAATCCAAATAGAGATCTATTTAATCCTTTAGCTTTTATTTTAGTTAATTCTTCTTTTCCGATGAATGATTTTTTATTCAATTTAGTTATCCATCCAAGACCTGCTTCAAGAGGATTGGTCAATTGGTCAATGTCGTGGCCATATAAACAAAATCCCATTTCCAATCTTAGACTATCTCTAGAGCCAAGTCCAGCAGGCTTTATATCAAATGTTTTTCCTGAATCAAAAATTGCATTCCAGATCTTTTCCGCAGTTTTGTCATCCCCCTTAAAATAAATTTCAAATCCCAATTCGCCTGTGTATCCAGTTCTCGAAATTATTACTTCGATTCCAATTATTTTTCCGATACGAAAAGTGTAATACTTCAATTCGTTTATATTGAAATCTACAAGCGACGACAAAACTTCTGCTGATTTTGGTCCTTGAACTGCTAAAAGTGAATAGTCATCGCTTAAATCATTAATTTCAACATCAGAGAGTTGATTCAATTTCATCCATTCGAAATCTTTAATCAAGTTTGAAGCATTTACAACGAACATAAAGCCGTCTTCCAATTTATACACAAGAAGATCATCGACTATACCGCCATTCTCATAACACATTGCTGAATACTGAACCCTACCAAATTCTAACTTTGACGCGTCATTGGTTGTAATTTTTTGAACAAAGTCGAGCGAATTCTTTCCTTTTATAAAAATTTCTCCCATGTGGGATACATCAAACACACCGATAGAATTCCGAACGGTGAGATGTTCTTCAACAATAGAAGAATAATAAACAGGCATATGAAAGCCAGCAAACTCAACCATTTTGGCATTTAGTTTTTTATGGACAGAATTGAAAGTTGTGAACTTCAAATTTGTTTCCTTACATTATTAGAGCAAGAAGGAGAAAATCACTTACGTGTTTTCTCCTTCAGCGTCTTGACCACGCCTTAGCTCTCATGCATTTGAGGAGTTAGAGAAAAATATCAAAAATAACCTATTGTATTTTAGTAGGTTACCAGGATTATATTAAGTAATTTCTTAAATACACGCAAGTAGGAAATTAAATTTTTTTAACTTTTTTGAAATATTGAGCTGGACGGTTTTAAGCCGAGAACTTAAGTAGTTGTGCGCCTAGTATAGTATCCAAACTAGACACTTTTAGACTTTCTACGAAAACTTGAAAATTATAAAAACTCTAAAGTTATGTCTTTTTCTGTTTTTGTTGAAATGAATCTGAATTCATCCGCTTTTAGATTTACATCTTCTAGAATTTCTACCATCACTCCAAACTTGAAGAAGTACTTCCACCGTTTAGGGATAATTCCTTTAGTAAGTTCACGATAAAGAAAGGCACTAACTTTCAAAGTCACTGTTGAGTAAATTTTTCCAGCACGAAATCTTTTCAGCCACCGATCGATTGACTCGACCAAATTTGTCTTTGATATGTAATACCCGGTTCCATCACAAGCAAAGCATTTTTCTCGGGTGGCTTGAAACATACTCCTTTTCATTCTCTGCCTAGTAATTTGAACTAGCCCAAACTCCGTCATGGGGAGTATCGTTGCTTTTGCCTTATCTTTTCGGAATTCTTTTCGAAGTTCATCGTAAACTTTTTTCTTGTTCTTTTCATCTTCGAGATCGATAAAATCAATTACAATTATGCCGCCAATATCTCTGAGTCGTATCTGTCTGCAAATTTCGCGAGATGCCTCAAGGTCAGTTTTTAATGAATTCATCTCTTGATTCATAGAAGCAGCATATTTTCCGCTGTTTACATCAACTACTGTCATAGCTTCGGTGGTGTCTATAACAATATGTCCACCACTTGGAAGTGAAACTTTCCGAGACATAGCAATTTTTAGCTGACTCTCGATTCTAAATACATCAAAAATTGGCTGCGAGCCTTTAAATAATTCTATTCTTGATGCGACTTCAGGCTGAACGACGTTTAAATAATTCTTCAACTGCTTGAACATTTTCTTGGAATCGACAACGATCTTCGAAACATCACGATTAAATACATCACGAATCACACTCGACGTAGTGCTTAAATCCTTATAAACTAAAGATGGAGAGTCTTCAGTTTTTATTGTCTGTTCTACTTCCTGCCAAGTTTCAAGCAAACTCTTCAAGTCATGAACTATTACTTTTTCATCCGCAGTGGCTGCAACTGTACGGATAATTGCACCGAATCCTTTGGGCATTACAGATTTCACTATTTTTCTTAACCAACGCCTTTTTCTCGGATCATAAATCTTTCTTGAGACTCCAACCTTTCTATCAAATGGAAGAAGAACTAAAAATCTCCCTGGCAATGAAACACGTGTCGTAACTCGAAATCCTTTGTTTCCAATAGGTTCTTTCGTTACCTGTACAAGTATGTCTTTTCCTCTTTCTAATTTTGGAAATTGAAACTCTTCTGATTGAGCCGACCCATTTTGAGAAGTACCTGCCGACTCTCCATTTTCATCTTCCTCATCTTCTTCGGAAGTTTCTACATCAGAATCTTCGTCATCGATCAATGAATTGTATTCATCAAATTGATCTCCAATATCAGAGAAGTGAAGAAAAGCATCTTGTTTCTGTCCCACATCAATAAATGCTGCTTTTATTCCAGGAATGACCTTGGCAATTCTGCCTAGGTAAATATCACCAACAGACTTTTTTGACTCTTCGTGTTCGCCAAAGTATTCGGTTAAAAGTCCATCTTCTGTAATTGCAATGCGTGTAAGATTTGTACTTACATTTATTATAATTTCTTTGTTCATAATGAACTAAAAAATCCTCTCTGTTTATAAGCTGCATGGGTTTAATTCGGTTGACCCATGAGTAAAACTTTATTACTTCTATTCGAGTAAACAAAAACCTTAAAAGAATTGTATGAATTAAAAACCTGAATTCATTCACCTGCATAATTCTTTAACATGTTATTTTTCCGATCGACAATTAATTGTCGTCTTTTTGTGAAACTTCATCAGATTTTTTTTCTTGCTTCGGTGATTGGAGAAGTACTTTTCTGCTAAAGCTCAATCTTCCATTGTCTTCAATTTTCATTAGCTTAACTTCTACTTTTTCTCCAACTTTCAGCACATCTTCAACTTTACCGATTTTTCTGTTTTCAATTTGAGAGATATGCAATAATCCGTCATTATTCGGAGAAATCTCAACAACTGCACCGAAATCTAAAATTCTCTTTACTGTGGCTTTGTAAATTTTGCCAACTTCGGGCGGTTCTGTAATTAATCTAATTCTTGTTTTGGCTTCTTCTCCACCTTCTTGAGAAACAGCGGCAATTGCTACAGTTCCATCTTCTTCTATCGATATTTCAGTCTGTGTATCACGTTGAATTGCCTGAATGTTCTTTCCACCTGGTCCAATAACTGATCCAATCATATCTATGGGAATTTTAATCTGAATCAGATGTGGAGCATATTTTGAAATCTGAGATCTGGTTGCAGAAAGAGTTTCGTTCATTTTCTTTAAAATGTGCAATCTCCCAGCTTTTGCTTGCTCTAAAGCTTCCTGCATTATCTCATAGGATATACCTTTGATCTTAATATCCATTTGAAATCCGGAAATTCCATCTTCGGTGCCAGCGACTTTAAAATCCATATCTCCAAGATGGTCTTCATCACCTAAAATATCACTGAGAATTTTGTACTTATTTTCCTCTTTAATTAGTCCCATCGCAATTCCTGCAACAGGTTTTTTCAATGGAACACCACCGTCCATCAGTGATAATGAACCTGCACAAACCGTTGCCATTGAGGAAGAACCGTTCGATTCTAAAATATCAGAAACTAATCTGATCGTATATGGGAATTGATTATCCTTTGGTAATAAATTTTTTAGCGACCGTTCTGCAAGATTACCATGACCAATTTCCCTTCTTCCAACTCCCGTATAACGCCCAACTTCACCCACACTAAATGGCGGGAAGTTATAATGAAGCATGAATTTTTTACTGAATTCAGGGACTAAACCTTCGATGGTTTGTTCATCAAATTTAGTTCCGAGTGTAAGAGTGGTTAAACTTTGTGTTTCGCCCCGTGTAAACAATGCTGAACCATGGGTGCGCGGGAGAAGACCTGCTTCACAAGTGATCGGACGAATATCTTTTGTTGAACGTCCATCCAATCTTACTTCTTCTTCAAGAATCATTGCTCGCATTAATTCACTTTCAATCTCATGAATGGCTTCTGCAATAAGAGATTCTTTTTCTGGAAATTTTTCCTTCAATGTTTCTTGAGTTTGTGTATAGACTAGTTTAATATTTTTCCGGCGCTCTTCTTTAGGGGCAGCAGTGTGAATTAATGATTTGATCCTTTCGCGGCAAAGCTCATCAACTGCTTTAACGATTTCATTTTCTGATTCATCAAAGACAAGTGAAATCTTTTCAACACCAATCTCGTTCACTAATTCATTTTGGAGTGCAACAATTTTCTTTATCTCTCTGTGTCCAACTTTTATAGCTTCAAGCATTGTTTCTTCGGAAACTTCTCTTGCATCGCCTTCAACCATTAAAATGGAATCCTCGGTTCCGGCAACAACGATTTCAAGCAGACTGCTCTCAACTTCTTTGTATGATGGATTGACTATGAATTCATCCCCAACCAAACAAACACGGACTTCACCAATTGGACCTTCGAAAGGAATATTCGAAATTGCGAGCGCCGCAGAAGCTCCGACGGCTCCGAAAACATCTGGATCATGCTCTTGATCTGAAGAATACACTTGAACGATTACCTGGGTTTCATTCATATATCCTTTAGGAAAGAGTGGTCTTATAGGCCTATCAATTAAACGAGCAGAAAGAACTTCTTTTTCAGTTGGTTTTCCTTCGCGTTTAAAAAATCCGCCAGGTATTTTACCAACTGCAGAATATTTTTCACGATATTCGACGGAGAGTGGGAAAAAATCCTGCCCTGAAACGGGCTCATCAGCCGCAACTGCAACTGCTAAAACTTTTGTATCGCCATAACTCACCATAACTGCACCATTTGCCTGCTTGGCGAATTTGCCAACCTCTAACGAAAGGACTTTTCCGTTCAATTCATATTCTTTAATCAAAATCATTTCCGTAATCCTAAAAAATTTATTTTCTGATATTTAATTCTTCTATAATTTTTCGATATCGAGTGATATCTTTATTTGTAAGGTAGTCTAAGAGACGTCTTCTTTTTCCTACCATTTTCAACAAACCGACACGAGAGTGGTTGTCTTTTTTATGCTTCTCAAAATGTGAGGTCAATTCATTAATTCTGGTTGTGAGAATTGCAATTTGCACTTCTGCTTTACCAGAATTTTTTTCACCGCCTCCGTATTTCTGGATCAATTCCTTTTTTAACTCTTTTGTTAACATTTTAACTCCATTATTTGATTTGTAAATGTAACACCAGAATCAACCGGTGTTAATTAATTATTAAAAACTTTCAACTTTATAATTATTAACTCTTTCAAAACAAAGCTGCCTGTCAGCAGATAATTGTTCAACTAACTCCCGTACAGAAGAGAATTTTTTTTCTTCTCTAATTCTATCAATAAATTTTATGTTGATTTCTTCATCATAAATATCTTCATTAAAATAGAAAATGTGAACCTCCAAGGTCATCTCGCTCGCACTGTTAAAAGTCGGCCGATATCCAATATTCATCATTCCAAAATATTTTTTACCGCAAGTAACAACTTCAACAAAATAAACACCTCTCTTCGGAGTAATTTTTGATCTGTTCATTAAACCTATATTTGCAGTTGGGAATCCGATTTCGGTTCCTCGTTTTATTCCTCGTACTACTTTCCCGCTAAATTCATACTGCTTTCCTAGAAACGAATTTGCAAGTTGGATATTCCCATCCTGAAGTGCGCGTCTAATCTTTGTACTGCTTACCGATGTCTCCTCAATGGAAAATGGTGACACTTGCGTTACTTTGAAATTGTACTCTTTTCCAATTTCATTAAGAGCTTTTGCATTCCCTTCTCGGTTTTTTCCGAATTGATGATCGTATCCTATTACGATTTCCGACATGCCAATTCCATCAACAAGATATTTCACAATGAAATCTCTGAAATTTAACTGTGAGAACTCTTTAGTAAACTTGAGCACTAAAACGTTTTGAACTGAGTGTGCCTGAAGATATTTAAACTTTTCGTCAAGTGTGGTCAGTATCTGAACATCATGAACGATTCCAATTACAAGTCTGGGATGTGGTTCAAAAGTTACGATGAAATTTCTGCTTGCTGCGTCTACTGATCTGAATATTAATTCATTAATAATTTTTTGATGACCTAGATGAAAACCGTCAAAAGTACCAACGGTAACAACCGTTTTTGCATCTTTTTTTACTTCAGATATGTCATAAAATATATTCATCAATTCACTCTATTTGCGAACAAGTCCTGGAACTTATCAATATTTATTGCATCGTTAAGATCATACTGTCCGATTTTCGTACGTCTTAATTCATATAAAAACGCACCGCATCCGAGTTCAGTACCGAGATCCGAAGCAATTTTTCTAACATAAGTCCCCTTTGAACAGCTTATTTCAAATGAGATAAGCGGCTCATCATAATCTGTAATTTTAAATTTGTCGATAATGACTTTTCTTGGTTCGAGCTTAATTTCTCTCCCTTTCCGTGCGAGTTTATATGCCCGCCTGCCATCAACCCATATTGCTGAATAACTTGGTGGCACTTGTTCAATCACACCCATAAATCTCTCTGAAACTTTTTCAATCATTTTCCTATCTATACTAGAAGTATCCTGCTGCTCAGTAGCTTCATTGATAGACTCAGTATCCATTGTCGGAGTAGTTTTCCCAAGAAAAATTTTTCCGGCATATTCCTTTGTTAGATCAAGATAAGATGAGATAGTTTTTGTTTTTGCGCCAGTGCAAATAATCAAAAGTCCGGTTGCCTTAGGATCGAGAGTACCGGTATGACCGACCTTTTTTACTTTTATGGTTTTTCTAATTTTATCAACCACATTAAATGAAGTCCAATCCAATGGTTTATCAACCAGAATAACTTCTCCTTTGTTAAAATCTATATTATTGAAATCACTCGTCTGATTGGTTATCATTCTTATGAATTTCCTTAATCAGGTTTTCAATGTTTTCCACATAGTCGAGCGTATCATCGATAAAAAAATGTAACTCGGGGGTATGCTTGAGGTGCAATCGCGAAGCAAGTTTTGTTCTCACATGTCCTTTTGCACTATTTAAATGATTGAGAGCATTTTCTCGAAGTTCTTTATTAAATACACTTATGTAAATTTTTGCATTTCTAAGATCGGGGGACATTTTGACTGAAGTAATTGTAACAAATCCTAAACCAGGATCGCTAACCTCCTTCAGAAGGATCATACTGATCTCTTTTTTAATTAGCTCGCTGACTTTATCAGTTCTTACTGACATTTTCTAATTTTCTCTTCTTTTCAACAAATTTGTATGATTCAATTATATCACCAACTTTAACATCGTTAAAATTCTCAATTTTAATTCCACACTCTTTACCATTTTCAACTTCTCTAATATCATCTTTGAATCGTTTGAGCGTATCGATGTTTCCATCGTAAATTACGATTCCCTCACGAACCAAACGAATTTTATTGTTCCTCTGAATTTTCCCGTCTTGAACATAACATCCTGCAATAGTTCCAACTCGTGAAATTTTGAAGACATCTCGGACTTCAACAGTCGAAGTAATTTCTTCAGAAACCTCGGGTGAGAGCATTCCTTCAACGGCGCTTTTAATTTCATTTATCGCATTGTAAATAATATTGTAGAGTCTAATTTCAATTTTTTCGGTTTCGGCAAGCTTACGAGCATTTAAGTTAGGTCTGACATGAAATCCAACAATAACAGCTTGAGAAGCCGCAGCAAGCAATACATCGGATTCTACAATTGCACCGACGCCTTTATGAATTACGCTTACTTTAACTTCTTCGGTTGAAATTTTCAGTAGAGAATCAGCGAGTGCTTCAACGGAACCATCGACATCACCTTTTACAATTATTCGTAAATCTTTGACACCGCCAATTTTTATTTGTTTAGAGATTTCATCCAGAGTTAAATGTTTAACAAGTCTATGTTCTTGTTCGCGTTTTATTAGCATTCTTTCGGTGCTTATGCTGCGCGCGATTCGGTCTGTTTCAACAGCGACAAATTCATCACCTGCTTGAGGCATTTCATCGAAACCAAGAATTTGCACCGGGGTTGATGGCGGAGCTGATTCCATTTTATGCCCTCTTTCGTCGAACATCGCTCGAACTCTTCCTGACGAAGCTCCTGCAACAAATGGATCGCCAATGTTCAAAGTTCCTTTTTGAACTAATACGGTTGCCACAACGCCTTTACCTCTATCTAATTCTACCTCAATTATGTGACCGCGAGCATACCGATTTGGATTTGCTTTCATATCAAGAACTTCTGCCTCGAGTAAGACTTTTTCAAGAAGAAGCTCTATATTTTTTCCCTGCTTAGCAGAAATTTCAACAGATTGATATTTTCCACCCCACTCCTCAACGAGAACATTTTTATCAGCCAGTTGTTGACGAATACGTTCTGTGTTGGCGGATTGTTTATCAATTTTGTTGATTGCAATAATGATTGGCACACCTGCGGCTTGAGCGTGATTTATTGCTTCGATTGTCTGCGGCATAACGCTGTCATCAGCTGCAACTACAAGAATTACTATGTCAGTGATCATTGCACCGCGGGCACGCATTGCGGTAAATGCTTCGTGACCAGGAGTATCTAAAAATGCTATTTCTTTTCCGCTTTCGAGAGCGACTTTATACGCACCAATGTGCTGAGTGATTCCGCCTGCTTCACCGGCAACTACTTGTGAATTTCTTATATAATCAAGCAGCGAGGTCTTACCATGATCTACGTGACCCATAATTGTGACAACAGGGGGTCTAGTTTCTAAAGATTCTGCAGAATCTTCCTGATCCTCAATTTTAGCCGTAACATATTCCTCTTGAAAATCTACTTCAAAACCAAAATCATCAGCAACAAGAATTATTGTGTCTTTATTCAGCCTTTGATTGATTGAAACCATTAAACCGAATGACATACATTTCGTAATAACTTCTGCGACTGATACATTCATCAAATTTGCTAGTTCAGAGACGCTAACAAATTCCGAGACACGAAGTATACTCTTCTCCGATAATTCTTTTTCATGCTGTTGTTTTATCTCTTCTAACTTTTCTTTTTTCTTTTTTTTCTTCAATGAAGCCCTTGCTGAAGAAGCAGATACATCCATTGATTCTTTGGTTCTTCGAATGGCATCATCGACAGCTTTTTCATCTATTTCTCGGCCTTTGATTTTCTTTACTCGTTTCGCTTTAACAGGCTCTTCCTCAATTTTCGTCTTTTTCAGATCTTCACGCAGTCGTTTTTTCTTATGACGTTTGACTTTTTTCTCTTCTTTTTCTGCAGGAGTTTCTTTTCCGCTGGTTTCTTCTTTTTTGTCTTTTCCGTCAAGTGAGATCTTTCCGACAATTTTCAGACTTTTTTTATTTCGTTTTAGTGCTGATATAGAGGTCGTGGCGATCTCAGGTTTAGCTTTCGTTTCAACAGCTTCTTTTTCCTCTTTCACAACTTCCTTAACCTCGGTCTCAACTAATTTTTCAATTGCCGTCTCTTCGGCTGTCACTTCAATTTTCTCTTCACTAACTGGCGCAAAGATTTCTCCAGCAATCACTTCAGCAATCTCCCCAGGCAAAGAATCTTCTTCGGTGACTTTTTCCTCAGTTGGAGGAATTTCCGATGGCGCTGTTATTTCTATACCCTCTTGAATTTCAGATTCTGCTAGATCAGCTTTCTCGGTAACCGTATATGTCAGTTCAACTATTTCTTCCTTCGACTCTTCCTCTTTTTTCTTCTCCTTCTTTCCTTTATCATCAACTTCTTCATGTTTCTTTTTAAAAGCATCCCATTTTCTCTGATGCTTATCGGCAAGATCTTTATCTTTTTTAAAATGACTTATAATGTCTTCATAAACACCTTCATCCACTTTTGAAACGTGGCTTTTTACTTCGATACCCTTACTGTTAAGATATTCGAGAAGATGTTCTTTCGAGATATTAAGCTCGGAAGCTATCTTATAAATTGCATATTTAGTTTTTTTGCCTTCTTTGGACATTATAATTCCTAATTTGAATTACTCTTCAAAACCTTCTTTTAAGATACTGAATATTTCAGCTACTTTATCCTCGTCAAAACCTTCGATCTCTTTTACTGCTTCCATTCCAGCTTTAAGTACATCGATAGCAGTATCATACCCAGCATTTATAAGTTTATCATAGACTTCTTCACCGAGTTCCTGTTTGAAGTCGATTAATTCGATATCAACTTCATATTCTTCTATCGGTTTTTCTTCACGGATAACATCGATGTGGACACCGACTAACTTCATTGCAAGTCTTATATTTTGTCCATTCCTGCCAACAATCAGAGAAACTTGGTCTGCATCAGCCCAGATCGTAGCTTTCTTTTCGGCTTCGTTTATTTCAACGTTTTTAATTTTGGCTGGTGATAGCGCCCGACGGATGAATGTTTCCAAATTATCGGAATAATGGACAACGTCAATGTTTTCATTGCTTAATTCACGGACGATCGAATGAATTCTCACCCCTTTCATACCAACGCATGCGCCAACGGCATCTATTCGATCATCATTTGAAATCACAGCAACTTTTGCTCGTTCGCCTGGTTCTCTTGCAATTGATTTTATCTCGACGATTCCATCATATATTTCTGGTATTTCCAACTCAAATAGTTTTGATAAAAATTTATCATCGCTCCGTGAAATAACTATTTTTGGTCCGCGTTGATCTTTGCTGACCTCTTTTATAATTGCTCGGACTGTATCACCTTTACGATATCGTTCCTTTGGTATTTGATCAACTCTTGGCATTACAAGTTCATTCTTATTATGATTTACAAGAATATCTTCACGTCTAATTTGATAAATGTCACCGATCACAATTTCATTAACCAACTGAGAATATTCATTGTAAACAATATCTTTTTCTACTTCTCTTAATCTTTGACTGAGAGTTTGTTTAGCAAGGTTGACTAATCTTCGTCCAAAATCACTTAATTTTATTTCTTCCGGGAAAATATCACCGATTTCAAAAACTTCACCGCTTTTATTTACAGCTTCCTCTAGTGAAACTTGAAGATTGGGATCAGTAACCTCTTCAACGATTTCTCTTTCTAAAAATATTTCGATTTCACCTTTATCAAGATTAACAACGATCTCAAACTGAGCATCTAATCCATACTTCTTTTTCATCAATGTGGAAAAAATTTCCTCAATGATTCCGGCAAGCACGTCTTTATCCATGCTCTTTTCTCTAACCATATGAGCAAACGATTCAACGATATCGTAATTCATAAAGTGATTTTCCTTCTATTTAAAACTTATTAAAGTCTTAGCAAAAACAATATTATTAAATTTAATTTCTTTGACGTTCTGATTTAGCTCGAAAGTCAGTGTGTCATCATTCACACCAATCAGCTTCATCTCCTGCGTCTTTTTGACTTCACCATCAATATATGTTATAGAAAATTTCTTATTGAGATGTTTTGAAAATTGTTTCAAGAATTTCAAAGGTTTATCAATTCCAGGTGAAGAAACCTCGATTTGATCATTTTCAGCAATTGCGTTTTCTTCTACAAGTGACTTTTCGAGCAATCGACTGATTGTTGAGCAATCTTCAATTGTTAAATTGGTTTCCTTATCAATAAAAAATAGATATTTATCAAATCCTTTTTCTTTGAGATGCTTTAGTTCAATTAGAAAGGCATTATTCTCTTCTAAAAGAGGAGTTGAAATCTCTTTAATCTTATCTAAACTTACATACATAAAAAAAATTGCCCTTTACGGGCAAATTCAACGTACAATCATACGGAAATTACTCACCGAATTCAAGGTTATTTATTTTGATTCAAAGGTTAATTTTCAACGATTTTAACCAATGCCAAAATTCCAGGTAAAATATCAAATAAATGGTGAAATAATGAATTAAAACGCTTCTCCAATACCAAAATGTATTTGAAATCCTTTGAAGAAAGCTCTATCAAAAATGAATTTACGGCTGTAAGGATCATACAATTGAATCCCAAAGTCCAGCCGGAACGGAGCAAATGAGCTGTAATACCGGATCCCGGCTCCAACAGTAACAGCAAATTCATTTAATCGTGGAACCTTAATGTTATCCCAAGTATTACCAAAATCAACGAATGCGGCAGAGCCAAAGTCACCGATTATTCTATTCCGCGATTCAATCGAACCTTCAAAAATAAATTGTCCTCCGAGTTCATCAATTGTGGCTACATTGCCTGATGTATTTACATAAGTTACTGATGGACCAAGTCCTCTTGCTCTCCAACCGCGCACGCTGTTACTTCCGCCTGAATGGAATAATTTATTTTGTGAAATCGATTTTGCTCCATCGAATTTATGCATATAGCCAAGTCGAAGTTTGTAAGCTAATCCCCCAAGACTGGGTTTCCAAGGATTTGTATAAAACGAAGTAATAAAGTTTATCTTATAATATTGAACATTTTCGTCTTTAACACTTCCGAATAAATTTTTCATGAAAGGAAGCAATCCGGCATATTCAAGTGAAAGCTGAAGATTATACCCTTTTGTAGGTGAAAAAAGATCGTTTGCATGATTCGAAAATAAATCAACTCCAAGAATGATATTAGACTGATGCAGAGCAGATTGGAATTCTTCAACTAATTCATCTATCAAATAATCATTAGGTATTGGATAATTTAAATAGGTTAGCAATCCAATTATAACTTCTCTAACCAGCGATGCTCTGAGATCAACATCGATCGATTCATAAGTCAAATAAGTTTTGTAATTATTAAAGAACACATACTGCGGCGATTCAAATGTCAGTCCAAGTTTAGAACCGAGCGTATAATATCTATAAAACTTTTGCTGCTCTACTGCTCCAAAGAATTCCAATTTTCCAGAAATCGATTTACTAAGAAGATATGGCTGCTCAATACCAGCAACTACTAAAGCATTTCCGAGTACGGAACTATCTTTTAATCCATTCCCACTGAAAACATTTTTGAAATTCACATTTAAAATATCTTGAGATAAAACTTCGGTTCGAATTGTGAATTTTCTTGCACCGCCAAAAAGATTTTTTCTTGTATAGTTTAATCCTAATCCAACATTAAATGTGCTTGACTGATTATTTAACAAAACTTCAGGACCTAATTCATTTATTTTCCCGATATCGACACTAATATTTAATGGGACTGTCCCATTAACTGTATCGGAAATAACGCTATTAATTAATGCCGACGAAAAAAGTCCTGTTCTATATAAACGTAATTGTGCCTCGCCTATTTGAGTATTGTTGTATCTCTCGCCGCGATTAATGTCAACTAAGTCTATCAGAAGTTCATCATCAACAAAATCTTTTCCGACGCCTTGCTTTTCAACTGTTACATTTGAAATCTTGAAGTGTTTGCCAGGATTGAAATAGGTTTCTATGGAGACAGTATTTGCTGCGGTATCAATGGTTACAACTGTACTTCCTCTCTCCGCAAGCATGAAACCATAACTTTTCAACTCATTTAATACTCTAAAAACATCAGCTTCAATCATCTCTCTGGAGAATGAAAAATTAGTGCCAATAGTTCTTTCTTCGATTATTTTATTAAACAGCCACTCACCGATGACTTCTTTTTTTAAACCATAGTATTCGTATAACGAAATTCTGTTTCGGATATTTTCATATATATAGTATTTTAAAAATGCAATCTGATCAATGGAATCGATAGAGAAACTCGACTGAATTTCTGTACGAAAGAAACCATTGTCTGTGTAAAATGATTTTAATATTCTTAAATCGGTTTGAATTAAAGTCGAATCGAAATAGACAGGTTCTTTTCCTAAGTTGGTAAATGAGTTTAAAAATTTCCATACCCAGTTTGGTGTTTCTTTCGAAAGGATAATACTTTTTAATAAACTTGAGGAAGCAAACTCATTTCCTTCGAATTGAATTTCTTTAAGTTCAAATTTTTTTTCACTCTCCTGAGAAAAGGATAACAGGGGGAAAATAAAAAGTGCAATAAATGGAATGACAGATAGGTTAAATCTTTTCAAATAAATCAAAACTCATTTCTCCAATGAAGAATGAATTCACATTATTTTGTGACATATAATTCACTCCCCTTATGCATACTTATTTCTGGAATTACTTTTTGCCCTTCTAATAAGAACCAATCTCTTAACAAGAAATTTTGAGTCTCTTTTAAATTCTTTGAGAGTTCTAGCTTTATCTTTTGATTCTCTTCAAAAAAATAGAAAGTGAATAATTCACCGGTTTTAATCTCAAACAAATACAAGAACAGCTCTCCGCCGCTTGAACCAATGAACGAAGAACGACTGTTATAAAATAAAAAAGTTCTGTTTATGTCGGGAAATTCTCTAATTCCAAAATCCGAAGTTTCTTTTATGCCATCGATAAAATCGGTGCAAAATTTTACTTCTGCAAGATCGTCAGTAAATTCTACAAGTGTAAATTTCACTCCGTAGGTGGTTCGGTTTTTCACTTCAGTTGAAATTACGGCAAGAGATTTTTCCTTAGATTCAATATAAAAATCCAACGAGGCAAAGAATACATCCTCGCCAAGAAGTAAAGACGCTTCTTCCAAAAGATCTTGACCTTCAAGCTTTTCAAACTTGGATTCTAATTTCCCTCCGGAAATCATTTTGGCAGGGTCTTCTTTTTCAGACTTGCAACCGAAAAGAAAAACGATTGCGAAGCTAATAAATAATAACTTCAGTCCCGACCGGACATGCATCATAGAGTTCCTCAATTTCTCGGTTATTGACGGCGATACTGCCGTTTGTCCAATTTAATATGAATGGTAAATTTCGAAG
This sequence comes from Ignavibacteria bacterium, assembly GCA_016873845.1. Taxonomy (NCBI): domain Bacteria; kingdom Pseudomonadati; phylum Ignavibacteriota; class Ignavibacteria; species Ignavibacteria bacterium. The sequence goes on along the minus strand of VGVX01000003.1, from coordinate 78,204 downwards.
GATGAGATCAAATTTTCCATTCCCATGAATTTTAATATTTCCACCAAGTTTAGAATTCATTGGTGGAATGGATTGGTTTTGAAATGCACTTTCAATTAATAAATACTCTTTATTTGAAATTATGTTCTGCTTTAATCCGTACTCAGCATCATGAATTGTTGGATAATTCAGAACTAATGTTTTTCCAAGTCCAGTTGTAATTTTTTTATCGCAGATAAAATAACTTCCTTTAGGCGTATATCTATCTTCGCTGTCACGTTTATCATATTTTGGATTTCCACCAAAAACTACATCATAGGTTTTAACCAATATTGTATCGGCATAAAGATGGAGCTTATAATCAATTTTATTAATAACTAACTTTGGCTGGAAACCAGTTGGTAATTTTTTTTCCTTGAGAACATCATTCAGTTCAACCTCTCGCCAGTTAGAAACGATTCCATAAATAAACATTCCGAAAACAAAAATTACTATTCCGCCTAAATAATAAACGCTGTTTCGAAACATTTTGTTTTACTTTTTCTTTTTTGAATTGTGTTCAACAGTTATAATGCTTTCAATCCCGCCGCGAGTCTTAAACTCTCCGATAACTTTTATGTAACGGGGCTTCATCAACTTAATCAAATCATCGCAAATAAAATTGACAACACTCTCATAAAAAATTCCGTCATTGCGAAAAGAATTTAAATAAAGCTTTAAAGACTTGAGTTCCACACACTTTTTATCGGGAATATATTCGATGATTATCTCAGCAAAATCCGGCTGTCCTGTTTTTGGACAAACAGAGGTAAATTCAGGTGCGAAGTGAGTAACTACATAATCTCTTTGGGGATACTGGTTGTCAAATGTTTCAAGTATAGTAACTTTATTTTTCATAAATAATTCGGTTTTGATTTATAGGGGATTGGATCGTCAACACCAGCTTGTTGAAATCCACGCAGTCGAAGTGCGCAGCTATCACAAACTCCACAGGCAATTTCCTCACTTTGATAACATGACCACGTCAAGTGAAAGGGTGCATTAAGCTCGATTCCTTTTTTTATTATTTCGTTTTTTTTCATTGAAATAAGAGGTGTAATAATTTCAATTTTTGTCTCTGGTTTCGTTCCAACTTCAATCAGTGCATTAAACTGTTTATAAAAAACTTTCCGACAATCGGGATAACCAGAAGAGTCTTCTTCAACAGCTCCGATAAAAATTTTTTTTGCACCAAGAGTCTCAGCCCAACTAACTGCCATTGATAAAATATTCGCATTCCGGAACGAAACATATGAAGTCGGAATTTCTTTTGATTTTAAATTCGCTTCTGAAACGTGAATCGAATAATCTGTGAGAGATGAATTCCCAATTCTTCTGAATAAATCTGTATCAAGGATTAATTTTACTTTTGCTTTAAAATATTCTGATAAATCATTGAAAGCTTTCAACTCGCGGTTTTCGGTCCGCTGTCCATAATTGAGGTGAAGCATTGCAAGTTCAAATTCCTGAGATGCGATCGCTGCAGTCACGCAGCTATCCATCCCACCACTTGTAAGTACTACAGCAAGATTTTTAGTTGAATCGAAACTCATTTTTCTTTAACAAATTATAAAAAATGAAATGAAAAAGAAACTCTAACTACTCAGTTTAATGTTATTGTTGACTCCGAATATGAATCTGTTGTCTCAAACACTTTAACTGAAAGGAAGTTTAAATTCTTTGGAAGCCGAGAATTTGCAGCTCTATCGCACAAATATTTAGAAATATTTTCTGCTGTAGTGGGGAACTTGACGATGACAGTTTTGCTTTTCAATTTTGTTAAAACTTCGAGCAGCTCTATGTCTTCTTCATGACATAAAAAAGCATGATCAAGTTCATCAACAATGGGATTCACAATTTTGTCGATTTCATAGAAGTCGATCACCATCCCATTTTCATTTAGTCCTCCTTCGAACTCAAAAATTGCTTTATAAGAATGACCGTGTAGGTTTTTGCATCTACCATCGTGGAAATGTAATCGATGACCCATTTCCCATTTATACTCTTTAGCGACTTTCATTCTGCAATTTCCATTTTACATTTTAAATTAATTTTGTACCCCCGACAGGACTCGAACCTGTGCACTCGGCTCCGGAGGCCGATGCTCTATCCAACTGAGCTACGGAGGCAAATTCAAACAAAAATAATAAATTTTAGGGAGGTTTTTAGTACATAAAAAAAGCTTCTCGAGTACAATATTTTTTTAGCACCCAAGAAGCTTTTAATTCTTAAATAAATGTTTACTCTTTTTCTATCTTCTTTTTAAATATTTTAATCTCTTTTCCTTCTTTATTTTTAAACATCATTTTATGTTCACCTTTAGCTTCATGTTCTTTCAGAAATTTTTCCGCTGCTTCTCCTTCTAAGACATCAACTTTTTTTTCTCCGTCCTCGGTTGTAGTTATAGTCACTTTCTTCTTGCCATCCTTGACTTCAACATTAATTTCTTTTTTTACTTTTTTATCACCTTTATCGGTCCAGTCAAAGTCTTCATCAAGTTTTTTCATAAAGATCTTAACATCTTTATTATCATCCCCTTTGAAGAAAAATACCTTATCGTCATCTATGCAAGAGATGTCATCGTCATCATCGAGCATAATTACTTTAACTCTTTTCTTTGCTTCTGGTTTTAGTTTCTTGAACAGCTTTTGAGCTTCTTCACCTTGGAAAACTGTCTCTTTTCCATCTGCAGTAACAACAATCTTTGTAACGTCACCTTTAATATTTTTGATTTTTTTATTCAACGGTGCCTTCTCTTTTTCCTGAGCTAGAACATTCACATTGAATGAAACAGCAATTACGAAAAGTAAAGCTGAAAAAAATAGCTTATAAATATTTGTGTGTTGTTTCACGATTTTCTCCTTTTTTGTGAACTTAGACGAAATTGAAATTGGGTTTGTTCCCTAAACAATAATTTTACAATTTACAATCAACATTTTGCATTGGTTTTGTACCCCGGAGAGGATTCGAACCTCCGACCAACAGTTTAGGAAACTGCTGCTCTATCCTACTGAGCTACCGGGGCTTGTTTTATTTTCTACTGTTTAAAATTAAATATTGATATTTACTTTTATGAAATATCTCTTTTTCATCTTTCTTTCCCCTTTGCATACCTCCGACCAATCCGCTGGAGGCAGACTGCTCTTTCCTCCGTCATCCGTCAGCTGACGGAGACGGATGAGCTACCGGGGCATTTAATCAAAATTAAGTATTTTGAAGGTTGAATGAAATTTGTTTTTCTGGCAATTAAAATGACTTGGTTAATCATTTCATAATTCTTAATTTTGCAACCGATAAAATCAATTTGACCTCTGATAAAATGTTTTTTATGGAGAGGTGGCTGAGTGGTTGAAAGCGGCGGTCTTGAAAACCGTTGTAGTCTCTGGCTACCGGGGGTTCGAATCCCTCCCTCTCCGCATATCGAATTTACTTTTTTAATAAAATCAGTTCTTCACAGATTTTTTCATTTCAATCTTACTCATCGCTCTTTCGCTTAATGCAAGAATTGTAAGTGATGGATTCACTCCTGGATTTGCAGATATCATTGAACCATCACATATATACATATTTTTATAACCAAAGACTCGGTTCTCTTTATCAATTACACCTTCCTCAGAATTTATTCCCATCGTAGCACCGCCGAGAATATGAGCTGTTGTGGGAATTCCGAGAATAATTTCCGAGAGCAAGGCACCAGGCGTTCCATTTACTATTCTGCCAAATTGCTTTGCTAATTTTGCTGCTTCAGGCATAAATGCGGTTGGTAATGTTCCTTCTCCAATTTTAGATTTCATTCCAAACCAGCCGCGTGTAAATCTAATCGTTCCGCTAATTGTCCGCATGTAGAGAAGTATCTGTGTTTTTTTTGCCCAATCTCTCACAAAATATATTTTCGAATAAGTAATTGGATGCTTTAGAATTTCTGCAATTGCTTTCAATAATCTAACGATCACATTTCTTCCAGAAGTTAATGGAGCCAACTGCAGCCGCCAAAATCCTGAACCAGATGGATACCTTACTGGCTCGAGATGGCTGTGTTCATCGGTGTGAAGGATTGAACTAATAGCAATTCCATCTGAGAATACTGTTGCTTTATTCGGAGCAACAACACCCATCAGACTTTCACAATTCGTTCTTACGTTGTAACCAATTTTATTAGAAAGATTAGGTAAAGATGTTTTTTTCAATTTCAGCATTAGCGGAATTGTCCCAAGAACGCCTCCAGCGAAAACAATTCCTTGAACTCTTGCTTCAGATTTTGTTTTGAAAAAATTTGTTGATGATTTCCATTTAATAATATAACCATCGCTTCCATCTTTATTATCGATTGGGATTATGTCATAAACTTTCGATTCAGATAATATTTCTGCCCCTTTTTTTTGCGCAAGGAAGAGATAGTTCTTGTCAAGTGAGTTTTTTGCATTCTCACGGCAGCCTATCATACACCCACCACAAAAAGTACAGCCAGATCGATCTGGACCTTCCCCGTTGAAATATGGATCTTTCACTGTTTTAGTTGGCTCACCAAAGAAAACAGCCACTTGTGTTGGTTCAAAGAATTTATCTTTACCAATTTCTTTCGCAAGCTGCTGAAGTGCTTTATCTCCATTTTCTAATCTCGGATTTTGCACAACTCCCATCATTCGTTTGCTTGTTTCATAATGAGGAGTTAATTCCGTTTCCCAGTCTGCAAGATGTACCCACGATTTAGCTTGGAAGAATTCTTTTTTGGGAATCGGTAAAGTGTTTGCATAAACTAAAGAGCCGCCGCCGATCCCAACTCCAGATAATATTCCAACATGCTGATAGAATGTTATTTTAAAGAAACCAAAAAATCTAAAAATGGGAAGCCAGAGCCAGCGTTTTAGATTCCAATTAGTTTCAGGAAAATCTTTAGATGAAAACCACTTTCCTTTTTCAACGACAAGGACTTTATAACCTTTTTCGGATAACCGAAGCGCAGCGACCGAACCACCAAATCCGCTGCCAATAACCAAATAATCATAATCGAATTTTGATTTTTCTGATTTCAAGTTTCTCGTCATTTATTTACGCAATCAATATACCTCAGCCTTAGTCTAAACCTTAGCCTTACTTAATCCTAATTGAGGCCTTTTCTTTTCAACAAAGGATCAACTTTTGGTTCTCTCCCTCTAAATTTTAGATAGAGTTCCATTGGATCTTCGGTTCCCCCTTTTGAGAGAATATTATCTCGAAAACTCTGTGCAGTTTTTTTATCAAACAAACTTGTTTCTTTAAATGCTTCAAAAGCATCAGCATCGAGGACTTCTGCCCAAACATAACTGTAGTACCCCGATGAGTATCCGCCGGAAAAAATATGATTGAAATATGGACTTCTATAGCGCACAACTATTTCTGGAATTAATTGAATATTTATGAGAGACTTCTCTTCAAATTCCATTGGATCAATTGAAATTGGCTCATTCAAAGTGTGCAAGTCCATATCGAGAAATGCAGCAGCAAGATATTCTACAGTTGCAAATCCTTGATTGAAGTGTTCTGCTTTTTTCATTCGTTCGATAAGTTCATCGGGAATCGGTTCGTTAGTTAAATAATGTCGTGCATAAGTTTTTAGAACTTCAGGTTCATTCGCCCAATTTTCCATGATTTGAGAACAGAGTTCAACAAAATCACGCGGTACCGAAGTCCCTGTTAAACTTGGATATGTACTGTTTGAAAGCAACCCATGAAGAGCATGACCAAATTCATGAAATAATGTTTCTACCTCTTCAAAGCTAAGAAGTGCAGGTTTGTTTGCTGTTGGTTTGGAGAAATTGCAAACGTTTGCAATTAATGGAGTGATGTTTTTCCCTTTCTCACGATACTGCTTGCGGAAGGAATTCATCCAGGCACCGACTCTTTTACCTTGCCGTGGGTGAAAATCCATGAATAGGATTCCGATATGTTTACCATCAGATTCTTTAACTTCAAATACTTGAACGTCGGGATGATAAATTGGAATATCTTTTCTTTCGTAAAAAGTAATTCCATACAGTTTGTTGGCAACATCAAATACGCCGTTTCTGACGTTTTCTAACTTGAAATACGGCCGCATTTCTTCTTCATCTAGTTCATATTTCTCTTTTTTAATTCTTTCGGAATAGTACCACCAATCCCACGGTGCTAACTGAAAATCACCTCCATCTTTTTTAATCATTTCCTGAAGCTCGGCTGCTTCATTTTTAGCTACACCCAAAGCTGGCTCCCATAACTGTTTCATGAATTCATAAACTTTATCCGGAGTCTTTGCCATATTTTCTTCAAGTATAAATTCAGCATGGTTGTTGTATCCAAGCAGTTTAGCCTTTTCTATGCGAAGCGAAACAATTTTCGATAAAATTTCTTTATTGTCATACTCGTTGTTATTATTTCCGCGGTTAATGTAAGCTTTGAACATTTTTTCACGCAAATCACGTCGATTTGAGTACTGAAGAAATGGAATGAGACTTGGCTTGTCTAATGTGAATAACCATTTACCATCTAAACCAGCTTCTTTCGCAGCTTTGCTCGAGCTTTCTTTATTTGACTGAGGCAATCCGATAAGATCTTCTTCATTTTCCAAAATCATTTTAAATGAATTGGTTTCCTTTAAGTTGTTCTCGCCAAATTTTAATGTGAGAAGAGAAAGCTCTTTATTAATTTCTCGCATTCTTTCTTTTTGCTTTTCATCTAAATTAGCTCCGCCTCGAACAAAATCTTTGTAGTATTCATCGAGTAATCTGATTTGCTCTGGAGTTAAATTAAAATTACTTCGATTTTCGTAAACTGACTTAACTCTTTGAAAAAGTTTTTCGCTTAAGTTAATATCATCACGATGCTTTGATAGAAGCGGTGAAACATCTTTCGCAATTTTCTGAAGTGATTCATTTGTGTCAGCTGAATTCAAATTGTAAAAAACATAGCTGACTTTATTAAGAAGATTTCCGCTGTATTCAAGTGCTTCAATTGTGTTTGAAAAAGTTGGGGCTGCATTGTTGTTAATAATATCATCTACTTCTTTTTGTTGTTCTTCCATCCCAGCTTTGAATGCAGGCATATAATGCACTTCTTTAATCTTATCGAATGGTGGAACTTGGAAGGGAGTTTTGTATTCTTCAAAAAAGGGATTAGCGGTTTTCATCATATTATTTTGTGCTATACATAGGTTTTGTAAAAAAAGAATTGTGGTGATTAAATAAAGAAAACTTCTCATTTTTATTCCTCGCTTTTTTCAGTTCTCGCATATATTTTTCAGCAAGTTAAAATTTTCCCCTATTGATTCAAACTTGAATTAGTTTTGAATTGGTTAGCTTGCTGCTGTCACCGACCGGTCGGTGACAGCAAATTATTTAATTTATCATTGCCATTATTTCCTAAACTTTTTAGCTTGTCGCAAGAGTTATAAGATTTTCAATGATTAGACAAGTTTATAGAATTGACCGACCTGGTTCAATTAGGAAATTGAAGTTCGTTTCAGAACCTTTAGACGCTCCACTCAAAAACGAAGTTACTGTCGAAGTTAAAGCAATCGGATTGAATTTTGCAGATATCTTTACCATCCTTGGTTTTTATAAAGCGGCACCGAAACGAAACTTTATTCCTGGTTTAGAATTTTCTGGAGTGATTATACAGAAAGGATCAGCTGTTAATGATTTCCAAATCGGTGATAGTGTGATGGGAGTAATCAAATTTGGAAGTTATGCAACACATTTAAATATTGACCAACGTTATACGCTTAAGCTGCCCGATGAATGGACATTCGATGAAGGGGCAAGTTTTATAGTTAATGCTCTAACTGCCTTTTACGCACTAACTAAGTTGGGAAATCTACATTCTGGTGGGACTGTTTTAATTGAAAGTGCAGCCGGTGGAGTCGGAATTTATGCGAATCGAATTGCGAAAAAGTTTTCTGCTTTTACGATTGGAATTGTAGGAAGAGAAGAGAAAGTAAAATTCGCAAAATCAGAAGGATATGATGAAGTATTATTGAGAGATAAGAATCTTAAAAATAATATCCGAACTGCATTGAAAGATCGTACTCTTGATCTCGTTTTGGAAGCTGTAGGCGGAAAAGGTTTGACAGACAAATTTAATTTACTCGCCCCAACCGGAAGGATGATTATCTACGGAAGTGCAAGTTTCTCAACGGGCAAATTTGGTTCAAATTATCTAAAACTCATTTATAATTACATGAAAAGACCAAAGATTGACACTTTGAATATCATCGAACAAAATAGAACTGTCAGCGGATTCAACTTGATTTGGATTTATGATAGAGTCGACATGTTGAAAGGAATGCTTCCAGAAATTCTAGAATTAAATTTACCCAAACCAATTATTAACGAACGATTTCCATTTGAGCAGCTTCCAAATGCGGTCGCACGATTAAAATCCGGGGAAACAATTGGGAAAGTTGTACTAACTGTATAACAGAGAAAATGCAAATATGAAAAAAGATTATGACCCAAGAATGCACTCAGCTGAGCATATTCTTAATCAAACCATGGTAAGAATGTTCAATTGCGGCAGAGCATTCAGCGCACACATCGAAAAGAAAAAATCTAAATGTGATTACAGATTCAGCCGAGAAATTACCCAAGAAGAAACTTTAGAGATCGAAACTCGGGTGAATAATGTAATCAGCTCAAACTCCAACGTGTTTGAAGAATTCATCTCGAGAAACGAAGCAGAAGAACTTTTTAATCTGGAGAAACTTCCTGACGATGCTGGAGAAACTTTACGAATCATAAAAATCGGCGATTACGATGCATGTCCCTGCAGCGGGCTGCACGTAAGCAATACATCAGAAATCGGTCAGTTCAAGATCATCTCTACAAGTTTTGAGAATGAAATATTACGATTGAGATTTAAACTTCTTTAAAATAAAAGAACCAACCATTCTAATTATCGAACGATTGGTTCTGTGAGGAGAGAATACAATCTCTAAACTAGAAATTATATGAAATCGCTAAATGACCGATACTTGTTCCAAGTTTACTTGTGCTTCCATCATATTCATTTGCAATCAAACTTGGTTTAGATGCAGTTAAAGAATTATTTAATGCCATTTCGTATGCAAAATGAAGAGTAAGTGGTTTTGCTATTTTGTAACTACCACCGACCATTAAATGGTTTTCTACAATGGCTGGAAATACTGGAAAGACTGTTTCTTCCGGAACCGGATTAGTTCCATGTGCAAATCCCAATCGGAATGTTAGATCGTGATTGACCATATATTCACCCCCGACCTTAACAACAAATGAATTCTTCCAGTTCAATGGAAATTCTAAATCAAATGTACCCGTGTTTCCAAGCATTTTATTTATATTTGGATTAGCGCCGTTCGATAATTTAATTGTCATATTATCGAAAGCAGATTTCCAATTAATCCATTCTACGTCTAGTGCCAAATTAAGACTTGCAGATGGTTTATAAGAAATACCAAATCCAACTGATTGTGGAAAAGTCAAATCGAGATTCAAATCGTAATCCGCGGCAACACCTTTTGTGAGGTCAATTCTCATTCCATCAAATTGCGCCATCACCGCAGCTTGTGCCTGTGCATCAGTTGCACTTGGATTTAGCATTTTATATCCTTGAATTGCCTTTGCAAAGGCGTCATTGAATTGATATGTCATATCCATCTTTGCTTTGCCATTTTTATAAGTCAATGGTGTGGGCATTGTGTAGCTCAATCCCAATGAAAATAGATCATTGCATTGATATGCTAAACCAACTTTTCCGTTGAAACCAATTGCTGTAAGATCGCTCATTTTTGCAGATGCAGTTACTTCATCATATCCAAAACCACCTGCAGTTGGAGGTGCAGCGAATAATTGTCCAAAGGTCATTCCAGGCATTGCTATACCTTTCATAATCGATGGATCAAGTGAGTATGGCATCCAGAATTCGAGCATACTGTATACACCATGCAAACTTACACCCAAAGATAAATTCTCTGTGAATTTATATGCAGCAGATATTCCTCCTTGCATTGAAGCAAGTTGAGAATGGTACTCTTGCAATACAGAGTTTCCAGTTTGATCGCGGTAAAGTGCATGCATTAGTTTTAAATCTGCACCCATACCACCAGCTGTGAAGAAGCCAACTCCCCAGGTGAAATCACTTTCGGGATATTTGTTCACATAACCAAGTGCAGGTAATGGAAACATATTTTTGTCGCCATCCGCATCATTTAAAGTATTTGTGAAGTGAATTTTTGGAAACATAAGCGAAATATTTGCATCCAACATAGAATTTGATAAAAAAGAAATACCTGCAGGATTGTTCATCATTAAAGCAGGGCTATCGAATGTACCGATACTTGTTCCACCTCTCCCAATCGACTTTGCATTAAAGTCAACCAGCCGCGTTCCCGTCTGGGCAAAAGTCAACGATGTAAATAAAACAAGTAAAAACGAAGTCTTTAAGATTAACTTCATAGATTTACTCCTGTTACTTAATTGTTTTTGTTTGTTTGTTATAAGGACAGTTAGTTTTTGATTTAAACCAAAGTTCATTGACTTGTACTGAATTAATCTGGTTTATAATATTTACCAAGCAGCGCCATACGAATCGATTCATCCAAAATCGATGGCATGCTCATATGATTCATGAAAGCCATTTTTCCGGCATCCCAAAAGTACATATCCATTCTAAACATTTCGCGAGCAGTATAAACTTGAAGCTCACCTCGATTTTGAATTATCAGAACTTCTATCGGATATGCTGTTACGTGATCTATCCCCGGACATTTATTTTGTTTTGTCTCTCGGCTTGTTCCACAAATGTGAAAAGATAAACCTTCAGTCTGAGGTCTTGTAACACCAAGAACAACAGCGAATGAATCAGGAGAATAAACTTTACTAATAATATTCCATTTTAAGACTTCCGGTGAAGCAACATATCTATATTCTACGTCATCTTTAGTCGGTTTGAAGTTTTTAAGATTGATTTGCATTTCACTTAACAGCTTTTCAATCCCTTCTTTTCCATCATTATTTTTTCGCGAATAAACGAGCGGGAATTGATCTTCATCGTTGAAGAAAGTCATCTTGCCAACCATCATAAACATATCTCTGGATGATTCACGTAAATCTTTCGCACTTCGAATTGGCTCCATCGCTTTTTCTATTTTATTGCCGCTGCTTATGGAATGGATTGTTTTAATGAATCCTGATTTAAATTCCTTTGTCTTAGAAATGATCTGCTCATACTCATTTCTTTTATTATTTTCCCAAAGATTATTAAAAATTATCCTATTAATAGTTTCGGGATCTGCAATAGAAATTTGCACTCCGTCGGGAGTCTCAAAAATACCGACTCTCAAAAAAGCTCCAATTAAATACTGGTTCCCTTTTGAAGTCAGCATTTTAGAATACTCATCCGAACTTACAACGATTAGTTGCGCTCTAAATCCGCAATGCTCGTCATTTTTTGTTCTGACAATATCTGGAGTAGATACATCGTCGAAATATAAAATATCGTATCCAGCAGATTTTAATTTCGACTTTACCTCCTCGCCGACTTTATTGAAATCATCCTTAATATTGGAAACAACATGCAAATATATGCCGTGATCTGTGGCAGGCAGAATGACGTACGAGATCAAAAATAAGATAGTTAACATCCTTAGACGCATAAATTCCTCTCTACTATGTTTTTGATTTAGTTAAATTATCGATCCACCTGAATGAATCGAAATGCTAGAAGTTTCTAATTAACTCTTAAGTAAATATTATTTGAGCACCAGCTGATTTCTCATAAAACTCACCGACGGAAATAATTCCATCAACTTGCGGGCAGAAATCTTTCTTCGTTAAATGAAACATATCGACAGTTGCTTTGCATCCATAAATCTCACAGCCTGCATCGTGGATCATCTCGATGAATTCACGAATTGGTGGAATATCGAGTTTTTCCATTTCTTTTTTCATCATTCCAGTAGCAAACCAGGACATTCCGGGAATTGCGCCCATCCATGTTGGTAAGCCAGGACCCATTGCAGATGGTACACACATTGCAGGATTCCCAACCGTGGCAACTTTGATTTTATCCATTTTCTTTTCAATTACTGCGTGCAGTCCAAAGAATGTAAAGAAAAGTGTTGCTTCAATTCCTTCCATTCTTGCACCGTTTGCCATGATTAATCCTGGATAAACGCCTTCGAGTGAACCTCGCGAAACAACTATCGAAACTTTTTTGATTGGTTCATAAGTTCCGTTTGACATTTTTTTCTCCTATTAAATGTTATTCAAAAAATTTTTATTAGAAATTATATGCAGCCTTTTGGTTTCGGCAGACCTGCAATTTTAGCAGCTTTTTTTGCCGGACCTTTTGGAAATAATGCATAAAGTTCTTTTGTATCAACGCCGCTTTCTTTCGTTAATTTACGAATTGAAGGCGCGTCTCCTTTTTCTTGAAACTCTTTGCGCATGTAATTTATTACAACCCAATGGCGGTCGGTTAGATCATTGACTTCTTCTTCCTTAGCGAGTGCTTTCGCTATGTTTTCGTTCCAATCTGATAAGTTCTTCAGATTGCCGTCGGCATCAATCTCAAACGATTTGCCGTGTATTTCTTTTGTAGGCATAAAAGTTTTTCCTTTAATTTGTTTTTACAATTTTTGTCTCTTTGTTATTCGATACAGCTTGTTCGTTTGCAAGATTCTTTAAAAATCTAATCGCAAATGTTAATCCTTTTTTAGTCTCAGGATCGTTAAGTTCTTTTAATAATGATAAAAAAGTTACTTTTTCTGTGACTTCTATATCGAGTTTTTTATAAACGTTGATTGCATTGTTGATCGTATGAAGCATATCGGGTTGGGTAAGATTTTTTACAGTATTCAGAATTGTAACGACGTTATCTCCAAGACTCTTTATATCTTCTACATTAAATGAAGTCACTACTCTGTCAGAAACTTTACCCAATTCTTTCATGAATTCGAAATATCCTTTTCTATCGAATTCATCTAGTTTTGCCATGAAGTCAATTATCGATTCCCTTATCAATGGTGATGCATCTGTCAAGAAATCTTTTGCACTCTCTAACTGCTGGATAACTTTGCTGATCGTGTTTACATTTCTCAGCATGTACTTGCCAAAATGAAGAATATCCCGTGAATTGACGTAATCGTGAATTTGATCTAACTCTTCAACAGCAGTTTGATAAACATCTTTTCCAACCCTCATCAAATCATCTTTAAGATCTTCCATTTCTCTTCGATGCCGTTTCTGAAGCTCGATCTCTTCGAGAATGATATCGAGCTTTGCATTTAACTCGTTCATCTGGATTTGTAATTTTTCTTGTCCCATTACATCCTCTTGCCTGCCATCGACATGTTTGCTTCAATCGGTAGTTCGACACCTTTAAGCAGAAAATTCCAGTACATCCATCGGAACATGATCTTTCCATAGTGATTCATTTTTGTTTCTTCGAGTAGTGAAAAAGGTCCCACTCCCGGCAGAGGAAATTTTCCCGGCAACGGTTCCGTATCATAATTGAAATCAATTAAAATCCCCTTGCCAAATCCTGATTCAATAAAGCAGTTAGCGTGTCCATCGAATTTTGCGTGGGGTTTGCGACCTTCAATCACACTAAGTAAATTTTCAAATAAAATATCAGCTTGAAAGTGAGCAACCGAACCTGCTTTAGAACTTGGTAGATTTGTCGCATCACCTATAACAAAAATATTTTCATAACCTTCTGCTAAGAGAGTATGCTTATCTGTTGGAATGAAATTTAACTCGTCACCAATTTCGCTGCGTTCAATCAGTTCATCCCCCTTATTAGTTGGAATTGTAACAAGAACATCAAAAGGAATTTCAATCTCATCCCATGAAACAATCTTCTTTGCTTCGTTATCCACCCGTGCAATATTGAATTCAGATGTGAGCTTAATATTTTTCTTTTGAAGGAAATCGCCGAGGATCGCAGAAGCTTTTGGTTTTGTAAAAGCTCCGTCTAATGGAGTTACGAAATGAATTTCAACTTTATCGCGAATCCCTTTTTCCGTGAAGTACCAATCTGCCAAAAAAGCGAACTCGAGCGGAGCAACGGGACATTTAATCGGCATCTCCGTAATGCTGATGACAAGTTTTCCACCTTCCCAGTGTTTGAAAAAATCAGCGAGTGCGCACGCACCTTCAATCGTATAAAAGTCAAAAACGTTTTTATGCCACAGACCGTCTTTTAGTCCTTCTGTTTCTTCGGGTGCAATCTTCGCACCAGTGGCGATAATCAAATAATCATAGCTTAGGACCTGATTATTCTTTAGCAGAACACGATTTTCTTTCGGTTCTATCTTTTCGATTTCAGACATTATCACGTTTGTACCAGGAGGGAAAAAATCTCTCTTGGGTTTTATCACATCTTTTCGGTTATAAATCCCAAATGGGATGAAAAGAAATCCAGGTTGATAATAATGAGTCTCGAATTGATCGACTATCGTAATCTGCCATTCATTCTTATCTAATGTGCCATTTAGTTTATTAAGCATCATGGTGCCGGCGGTTCCTGCACCAAGAATCACGAGTTTTTTCATAAATTTTGAAACCTTTAAAATTTTTTTCTAATTAGATGCGGACTCTACTTGTTGCGATTCAAAACCGAATCACAATAACAACTCTTTAAGTTTTTCTTTTATTACTCCGCAGTTTCCATAATCATTGTATACAGTACATTCGCGGCATTCTCTGCCGGTGCAAAAATTATTTTCGTGTTTAAACATCCAGCATGGTTTTGCATGTCCATTCAAGGCTTCACAAGTTGCTTTGTCTTCTTCAGAACACTTAACAATCGCCCAGCAAGGGACGAGTGAAAAAATCCTTTTTATTCCTTGGATGCTTATTTTATCCTCGTTGATGGCATTGCGAATACAACCGATCCGCTCCAAATCTTTATCAGAATAAAGTCGCTGGTAAGTTTCTTTTTTAAATGGAATAACCAAACCTTCCCTTTCGTACATCCTCAAAGTATGGACTGATATTCCGAGTTTTTCTGCTGCTGCACTGATTTTGTACTTTGGCTCATCTGAGTATTTTGTTTCTGGTGTCATCATTATAAAAGTTGATATTTATAAATGTCAACTTTCTTGCCAGAGAAAAAACGCTAAAAAAGAAGAATAAATAAAGTTTTGTTGTCCTTTTACTCTCAGATTTAAGAATTTCAGAGAAGAGAATTATCAAAGGTGCGAATTTGACGTCAAAAATTAAGAGCAAAACATAATTGCTGGTATTAAATTTTGACCTGAGTGTTTGGAGCGATTGAGGAATAATATTTTATTCCGAAGAGAGAAAAAATAGAGAAGAGAAAATTAAGTTATAAATCAAAGTTCCTTTAAATTCTAAAAGGAAATATTTGTTTTGTTTATAATATCTTATTGAGCTTTTTATATGAATCTAGCAGAGACATAGATAAGATTAGTGTAAAAAACTATTCCCCCATGAATCTTTAAAAGCCAAATTTTCCAAAGCGATTCGATTTCTTGTTTCAGAGAATTTCTGTTTCAACTTTTCATCTGTGAAATAATCTTTATCAAGATAGCCAAAAGCAATTACAGCGACTGGTTCGTGATCATCGGGAATATTAAAAGTTGTTTTTGCTTTTTCGCTTGAGAATCCGCCCATTTGATGCGAGAAAATATCAAATGTCAATGCCTGAAAAACCATTGCTGCAACTGCGAGTCCAACATCGTGAACAGCATGGCGATTTTCTGAACCATTATGATCAAATTTTTTCTTCGCCACGGATAAAATTAAAGCACCCGCATTTTTTGCCCATTCGGCATTTTTCGGTGACAGGCATCGAAGCAGTTTCTCAAATGATTCGTCATTTCTTTGGGTAATAATGAATCTCCATGGCTGCTGATTAAAACTTGATGGAGCTGATCTTCCAGCTTCTAAAATCGTTTTCATAATGTCATAGTTAATTTCTTTTGGTGAGAAATTCTTTGGGCTGAATCTTTTTGAGATCAATTCGTGTAATTCATTCTTTGTGGTATGGCTCAACGTCATATAAATTTAAGTTCTCCTTTTTCATTTGAATTTATTAACTCAACAATTACAATGCACAAAAAAGTTTCGCTCTGTGAACATTATTATTAATTGAGTATTTTTATTTCCAAATATTGATAGGATAAATATGACAAGTAAATACGCTCTAATCACAGGTGCAACTTTCGGTATCGGATACGAACTCGTAAAACTTTTTGCAAGCGATAGACACAATTTGATTTTAATTGCCAGAGACAAAACTAGGCTCAACGAATTATCCATTGAGCTAAATGAAAAATACAAAATCGAAATAATTACGATAGAAAAAGATTTATCTATTCTTGATTCAGCGAAAGAAGTGTTTGAACAGATTAATCAAAAGAATCTTCCAGTTGAATTCTTAGTCAACAATGCCGGCTTCGGTCTTCGTGGGAAATTCTGTGAAAACGATTTGAAAACTGAATTAGAGATGATTCAATTGAACATCACTTCTCTCGTACAATTAACAAAACTGTTTCTCCCAAAAATGATTGAAAATAAAGGGGGTAAAATCATGAACGTGGCATCAACAGCAGCGTTTCAATCGGGACCATTTATGAGCATTTATTATGCTTCAAAAGCTTTTGTCCTTTCGTTTTCGGAATCACTCGACAGCGAATTAAAAGGAACAGGTGTAACATCTACGGCTTTTTGTCCAGGTCCAACGAAAACGAAATTTTTTACTCGGGCTGAAATGGAAAATATTACCTTAGTAAAAAATAAAATAATTGCTCCAATGACTGCCGAGAAAGCCGCTCGCATTGGTTATAAAGGGATGATGAAAGGAAAAAGAATTGTAATTCCAGGACTAATGAATCACATCGGAGTACTGAGCGTTAAATTCGTACCCAGAAAAATTGTTACTTCGATAATACGTTTGATAAATAGTGAGATATAAACCGAATGTGTCTAATTCTCCTAGCAAAAAACTTTCATCCTGATTTTAAGCTGATAATTGCTGCCAATCGTGATGAGTTTTATGAACGACCAACTGAAGGTGCAAAGTTCTGGAATGACCACCCGAATCTCCTTGCCGGAAAAGACTTGAAAGCAAACGGGACTTGGCTCGGAGTTATTCGAAAAGGAAAAATTGCCGCCATTACCAATTACAGAGATTTTTATTCACAAAGAGAAAAATCAGAATTCAAATCGAGGGGAAAGCTGGTATTAAAGTTTCTATCAGAAAAATTATCTCTAACGGAGTTTTCTTCCTGCATTTCTCAACATGGATACGAGTACAATTCATTCAATATGATATTCGGGAATTTTGACGAGCTTATTCATTATTCAAATATTTCAAAGAGTCTCACTCGAATTGAAAATGGGATACACGGGATAAGCAATCATCTGCTGAACACTGCGTGGCCAAAAGTTCATTGGGGCAAGCTTAGGTTTGGAGAGATAATTTCAAAAAACAGCTTTTCCATTGAGGAGATATTTAATTTATTGTCGGATGATAAACAATTCGATGATGCACTTCTGCCCGATACTGGTGTGGGAATAGAATATGAGAGAGTGCTCTCTTCTATTTTTATCAAATCACCAATCTACGGTACGAGATCATCCACAATAATCACAATAGATAGAACCAATTACGTAAAGTTTACAGAAAGAACTTTTCATCATGAGAACGAGAACTTCACTTTTGTTAATCACGAATTCCAAATTGAATGAGAGGAAAAAGAGAACATTTCATTAGTAACTGGGTATTTACGGTGATTTTGCTTCTTATTCTATTCTCTCAGGCTCTTTCGCAAACCATTCAATCTTTCTGCAGCTGCTGCAGATAAGAGTAATTGCAGTTCTATTGGCCCAATCGAGTCCGAGAAAAGTTAATCCGGGCGTATTGAGCAAAATATCTTTTTTTTGAAATTGCTCTCCACCGCAGTGAGAACAGGTTACATGTTTTCCACTGATCGAATAACCATTTGGGAATTCGGAATTTTGTTTTTCTGTTTTGTCAAATAACGCAGTCATATTTTACTCTCAATTTACAAAGTTGTTATAAGTTACTAATTCATTTCTATAAGTACTAAAAAGCAGATGTTGAATTAAAATATTTGTTATTCTATTTTGAACCAGAATTTCATGCTCAAAGTAAACGAAATATTTTATTCCATTCAGGGAGAGTCGAGCTATGCTGGTTTGCCATGCGTATTTATACGACTAACTTTTTGCAACCTGCGATGCACCTACTGCGATACTGAATATGCTTTTTACGAAGGTAAAGATATGACGATCGAAGAGATATTGACCGAAATAAAAAAGTATGACTGCAAATTGCTTGAAGTTACCGGCGGTGAGCCGCTTACCCAAAACGAATCATTTGATTTATTGAAACGATTGTGTAATGAACAATATGAAGTCCTTTTAGAAACAAGCGGAAGCATTTCAATTCAAGATGTCGACAAGCGAGTAAAAATCATAATGGACTTAAAAACACCATCAAGCGGAATGATGAATAAAAATTTGTATGAGAATGTGACCCTACTTAAACCTTCAGATGAGATCAAGTTTGTCCTTAGTAATCGTGAAGATTATGACTGGGCAAAAGAAATAATATCCCAACATAATTTGAACGATAAATGCACTGTGCTGATGGGATGTGTATTTAACAAACTAAAACCAATCGAACTTGTAAAGTGGATTCTTGAAGATAAACTTAATGTTAGATTCCAGATTCAGCTTCATAAATACATTTGGGAACCAACTCGCCGCGGTGTATAATTACATTCTAAAAGATGCCATCTTTTTACGCTGCAATTGATTGTGGAAAGATGGCATCTTTCGAGTAACTACAAAAAAAATAATCCAATTCTATAAATCAAAAAGCAAACAATGAACGCAATCGCAAGAGGAAGAAGATTTGAGATGACTGTCCACTTGATGCTTTTAGTTTCTTTCCAGATCGTCCATGTTGTTGTTGAGCAAGGATAGTGGAGAAGCGAAAAGAACATCAGGCAAATTGCTGTAAGAACCGTCCACTCATTTTGCAAGAACAATTCTTTCAATTGATCGATTTCGAGTTCCATCATTCTTGAGCCGGCAGAGTATGCCATAATAATTGTCGGGATTATAATTTCGTTTGCGGGAATTGCAATTATGTATGCAAGCAAAATAACGCCATCCAAACCGATCGCTTTTCCAATTGGCTGAAGTATGTCAACTGCATAAGCCATCAGAGAGATTCCATCTATTTGAATATTTCCAAGGAGCCAAATCAAACCTCCAGCCGGTGCCGCCATCACTACAGCTCTGCCGAGTACAAAAATTGTTCTATCGATCAACGATCTATAAAGGATTCTTAAAATCTTCGGCTTGCGATAAGGTGGAAGTTCCAACTTGAATGTAGACGCTTCTCCTTTCAATACTGTTGAACTTAAAAATTTTGAAACAAGAAGAGTTACAAGTACACCAAATAAAGTTACGCCAACAACTGTTGATGCCGCAACAACGGCAGAAATCTTTTCTTGAAAAGAAGCCGCAACAAAAACCGATGCAAGCATGATGATTGTAGGCCAGCGGCCATTGCAAGGGACAAAATTGTTCGTGATTATTGCAATTAATCTTTCACGCGGCGAATCGATAATTCGTGTCGACACAACACCAGCCGCATTACATCCGAATCCCATTCCCATTGTCAGTGCCTGCTTTCCATGTGCACCCGACCATTTGAAAAGTCTATCTAAATTAAAAGCGACACGCGGCAGATAGCCTGCATCTTCAAGAAAAGTAAAAATCGGAAAAAAGATTGCCATCGGCGGAAGCATTACGGAAATCACCCAAGCCGAACCGCGGTAAATTCCATCGACTAAAAATCCGGTCAGCCACAATGGACTTCCCAAAAAGTTGAAAAGAATTTTTATTTGATCTTCAATCCAAAATAAACCATCTGCTAACATTGCAGAAGGCACATTTGCGCCGGTTATCGTCAAGTAAAAAACTCCGGCAAGCAAAAGCAGCATCGCAGGGAATCCAAACAGCTTTGACGTGAGAACTTTATCGAGCGTAATATCAAAATTTTGAATTGATGAATCTGTTCTCGCTACAGCGCGTCGTGAAATTTTCGCCGCGTCTGAATAAATCGACTCGACTAAATCATCGCTGATTGATTCTTTTACCGGTGCTCCTGTGCTATCGGCTAATTCTAAAATTTTCTGAATGCGATTTTCTTTTGTGCTCATTTACAATCCTTCTAAAACTGGAGAAAGAGAATTACCGTTTTCTGGTTCTGCGACTAATGAATCGAATTCACCATTCAGTAATGCTTCACGGATCTTCTGATCGCCTTCGATTAATCTTAATGCGATCCACTCTGCATTTTGAACTCCGAGAAAAGTCGATTGTATCAAAGGTACGATCTCACTCAATTTGTCTTTCAGCTCGTTATTGAACTCAACCTTTCGTGGATTTGTAATTAGCTTATCATTCACCATTAAATCTACCTTGGAGAGAAGCTCATCAATTCCTTCACCGCCTCTTGCATTTGACAATACGACAGGCACACCTAAATCCTGTTCGAGCATTTCTCTATCAATCTTAATTCCTTTCCTCTCCGCCTCGTCGATTAAGTTGCAGCAAACAACTACTTTTTTTTTGATTTGCATAATTTGAATCGCGAGGTTCAAATTTCTTTCGAGAGAGGTTGAATCTACAACCACTATAACAACATCCGGCTTGCCAAAAAGAATGAAGTTTCGGGCGATCTCTTCATCGTCCGACGTTGAAAGCAGAGAGTAAGTCCCGGGTAGATCAATTAGAAGATAGTTTTCATTATTATAAGAAAACTTACCTTCGGCGCGGGTTACTGTCTTTCCCGGCCAATTGCCTGTGTATTGTTTCAAACCTGTTAATTGATTGAAGACAGTGCTTTTTCCCGTGTTCGGATTTCCTGCTAATGCAATTATCTTTTCGTTTCGATTAAGGTTTAATCCGATTTGATATACGTTTTGTTTTATATCTTTACTTCTTTCGAATTTTGAACAGCTCTCGCTCATTTATTAATCTCCGAGATAATTTCAACCTTAATGTTTTTTGCTTCTTCATTCCGAATTGCAATCACCGTCCCGCGAATATTGTATGCTATCGGATCGGCAAGAGGACTCTTGAACGCCAAGCTCACTTCTGTCCCGGGAATAAAGCCGAGGTCGAAGAATCTGCGGCGGTTCAATCCGTTGACTTCAATTGATCTTATAATTGCTTTTTGTCCATTCCGTAAATCTGTTAGACTAAAAATACTGCTCATTGTTTTAACTCTATAAATATATTTTGGGCAAACTTTTCGCTTATGTTGTGATTCTTTCTTTTAACTCGTATCAGCATTGAGTTATCGAAACTTCTTTTTTCTATCACCTTTACTTCCATCGCCAACTCAATTCCAAGCTTGCTGAAGTGATCGAGAAGTTCGGTGCTGTCATCGCTTACGCGGGCTATTGAGCCGCATTCGTCAATTTGCAATTCGGATAGAGCTACATTCTTTTTGAGTTTTGGAATTTTGCCCTTCTTGCTCGGAATTGGGTCGCCGTGCGGATCGAATTCAGGGAATCCAAGGATTTCCTCTAAGCGATCTATCAATTCGTCGGACGAACTATGCTCGAGATTTTCGGCTTCCGAATCGACCAGCGAAAGAGGCAGACCTACGATTTTATACAAGTAAGTCTCCCAGATTCTGTGCCTGCGGACAAGATTCACTGCCGTTTCCATTCCTTTCGGCAGCAACTCCACGCCTTTATAAGGAATGTAATTGACAAACTTCGCCCTCGATAACTTTTTCAGCATATCTGTTACTGCAGCATTTGAAACTTTCAGCTTTTCTGCGATAACAGTCGCCGTCACGAGCGAGCCTTCAGTATAATTTTTATAAATGACTCGAAGATAATCTTCTTTCGATATGTTAGGCATTTTTCAGCATGCTTTTAACTAAAATTTAAGCGTGCTTAAATATCAAATCAAGGGGGAAATTTATCACGCTTAACCTTGAGGGTGCAATCATTTGAAAAACTTCATCGCCTTGAAGGTTGTCCGGCTTCCTTAAAAAATTAAAAAAGACTAACCAATGCAAATGTCCGAACCGACAAAATGTGATTCCAATTCTTTTTTTCTGCAATGTTTGGATGACTTCAATAAGAGTTTATAGTAACGTTATGGATTCAGATTGCATTTTGATTTATCTATTTCGAAATTTGCCCAAGAACCGAGGGAAATATGGAAACTATATTAATGTTCAGTCTAGTTTTGCTATTTGGGATCGCAAGTTTCTTTTCAAGAAGCCATCAGAATAAACCAATGGGAACCATTTTCTTCATATTGCTTTTATTGGCAACATCCTATTTAATAATCTATGCCGTTATGGATGAGGAAAACAGGTACCTTGCGATTTTATTTAGCATTTTTGGATTTCATTTATTATTATGGAAATGAAAAGATTATATCTTAAATAATTACTATTTGATCAATAAACTCGTTAGAGGTGAAAAATGGACAAGAATGTGACCTCCCAGTTATTAAAATTGAGCTTATTGATACTGGCAGTAATATTTACTCCTGTCATTTTATTTCATTTTTTTGGAGTTGAAAGTTTGATGTATTATTCAATTTTTTTTTGGCTCATTAGTCGCAATAAATTTTTCCCCGCTTATTAAAACTTCGAAGAAAAGGTATTTAATATTTTTTATTGCTACAATCATAATAATTCTTATTTCCTCTGCAGTAATAAAAATTCTTAAAATTTAAAAGCCTTTTTCAAAAGCCAAACTTTTTGAATAACTTCAACCTTGAAGGTGCCAAAATTAAAAACGATTTGTCACCTTTAAGGTTGATTTAATTAAAGATTCTCTCTAATAAAATTTGTGATCATTGTGAACAACTGTTCACGAGTTTTCCCTCCGTAGATTCCATGATTCTTCCCAGGATAAAACATCACTTGAAATTGTTTATTCGCTTTTACAAGTTCATCAACCAGTACAACAGTATTTTGGAAATGAACATTATCGTCTGCAGTGCCATGAACAAGCAAAAGTTTTCCTTTGAGTTTATCTACTTTATTTAAAACCGAACCTGCTTCGTATCCTTCCGGATTCAGCTGCGGAGTGGACATATATCGCTCGGTGTAAATCGTATCGTAAAATTTCCAGTCGGCAAGTGGTGCGACTGCAACAGCCGCTTTGAAATATTCATTTCCTTCCATAATTGTCAAAGCAGACATATATCCTCCGTAACTCCATCCCCAAATTCCGATCCGTTCACCGTCAACATAAGGAAGCGTCATCAGATATTTTGTACCTTCGATTTGATCGTTCACTTCCCAGTACCCAAGTTTTTTGTAGACAATATTTTTAAAGGATTTCCCTCTTCCACCGGTTCCGCGATTATCGAGCATAAAAATTATATATCCTTCTTGAGCAAGCATTTGATACCAAAGATATTGTCCACCCTGCCAAGCATTGCGGACGATCTGACTTCCTGGACCGGAATAATTGTAAACAAGAACAGGATATTTTTTTGACGCATCAAAATCTTTTGGCTTGATCATCATTGCATTTAATTGAATTCCATCAGAAGTTGTGAAACTTAAAAACTCAGCCGGTGCGAATGAGTATTCTTCTAAGGTATTTGCAAGCTTCTCGTTATTTTCAAGAACTTCGATTACTTTGCCGTCAGAAGTTTCTAGTTGAGTTTTTGATACTGAGCTGATGTTTGAATACGATCTGATAAAATATTTTGAGTTAGGCGAGAAATTGATAGAATTGTTCCCATCATCTTTGGTGATTTGTGTAAAACCTTTACCATTCAGATTTATCTTATACAGATGCCGCAAAGTTGGATCATTCATTCCGGAGATAAAATAAATAATTTGATTTTTCTCATCGAGTGAGCTGAGTGATGTTACTTCCCAATTTCCTTTTGTAATTTGTCGTATCATCTTTCCGTTCAAATCATACAGATAAAAATGTTTGAATCCGCTTCGCTCAGAAGTGATGAGAAAATGTTTCTTATCTTTCAGAAAAACTAAATTGGCATCTTCCACATCCACCCAACAGGAATCGGTATCAATGTAAATAACTTTCGATTTTCCACTTTTCGAATCGGCTAAAAGTAATTCGAGTTTATTTTGGAGTCTGTTCATTCGCGTGATTGCGAGCACTCCGGAATTTTCCGTCCAACGAATTCGTGGAATGTAAATGTCAATCTCTGTACCAATATTCATCCAATTTGTTTTTCCAGATGCGATATCTATCACACCAATTTTGACAATTGAATTTTTATCGCCAGCTTTTGGGTAACGCATTATAATAGAATTAAAGTAAAGAGAATCAAATTGCTGAATTTCAATTTCCGGAACAGGCGATTGATCCAACTGCCAAAAAGCGATTTCTTTTCCATCAGGTGAGAACTGCCATCCGTCGATGATTGAGAATTCTTCTTCATAAACCCAATCGAAATGACCGTTGAGAATAACGCCGTTTCCATCAAAGGTTAGTTGCCGTTCGACATTCGATGCGAGATCATAAACATAAATATTATCTTTTATCACATAACCCAATTTTGTCCCGTCCTCGGAGAACTTAACGTTCATCGTGCTTCCGGAAGTTTCAATCTCCGAAAATCTTTTCTCTTTAAGGTCATAAATGTAGATCGCGCCCCCGCTTTTCAATGTCCGTGCGGGCAAAACTCCAGTGAAAAGAATATATCTTTCATTCGGGGAAAAACTGTAATTCATTATCGAAAATGGTTTATCCGAATCTTCAAGCTTTAATTCTGATGATTTCAGAAACACTTCTCGTTTTTTGTTTTTTATATCGTAAACCCAAATATCAGTCGAGCGGGTTGCCATATCAGTTTCGAGATAGGTAAACTTTTCACCTTTTTCGATCCACTGCACACCTCGAATAGATTTTCCCATAAATTTCATACTGCCGTAAATTTCTTCGATTGTAAATTTCTTCGTTCCGTTTTGTGCAAAGGATACAGAAACAATAATTAAAAAGAGTAACAATATATTTTTGACTTTCATTAGACTAACCTCAATATTTTCTAAATGATTTTCTTTGTATCGATTAATTTCGAAATATCATGAATGATAAATGTTGGTTCGATTTCTCTCCCGTCTTTTTCGTAAGAAGGGGTGACTCCGCTTAAAACCAGCGCAGTATCAATCCCAAAATAATTTCCCATTGCAATATCGGTATCGAGCCTATCACCGACGATTAAACATTCATTCGGAGGAATTCCAAGTTTTCTAAGTGCACGTTCGATCATCAAGCGTGATGGCTTTCCAAAATTCATTTCAAGTTTTCTGTTCGTAAGACGTTCAAGTGCAGCGATAGTTGCGCCTGCATCGGGGATTTCGTCTTCTTCGATCGGGCAAGTCAAATCAGTATTCGCAGCAAAAAATCTCGCTCCGCGTTTTAATGCATTCTGCGCAATATGAAATTTTTCGAACGTCAAAGTTCTATCGAGAGAAATCAGAACTATATCGATTTTAGAAATCACATCCGTAGTTTCAATCCCAGAATTATTCAGACATTTGATCAAAGGATTTTCTCCGATAACAAAAACTTTTTCGTTTGAATGATTCTCAGCTAAATAATCGCTTGTAATTTCGGCAGATGTAATGATATCATTTGGAGTGCACCTAATATCAAATCGGTTAAGTTTTTCAGAATAAATTTCTATTTCGCTTGTAGTTCGATTCGACAGGAAAACAAATTTCTTCCCATTGGATATGACTCGATTTACTACTTCGTTTGCTTTATGGATCAATTGATTTTCACGATAAATAGTTCCATCTAAATCGAAGATAAAGCCGTTATAGTTTGAAACAAGATCCATTTATAATTGTAATTTTCTTTTAATGAATTTCAAATTTTCTTTCAAAGTGTGAGGCTTGAAGTTAAGTTCTGATTGTGCTTTGAGAATAATCAGCCCACCTTTCAAAGGTCGCTTTGCTTTTTGATTTAATTGAGAAGTCAAAATTGGATTAATTAAATTTTTGTCAAGATCAAAAACCTCAGCGATTTTACCGGCAAAATCATATCTGCTTATTAGTTCAATTCCGCCAATGTTAAAAATTCCGGGTTTTTTCTTATCAATAGTTAAAATGATCCCATCTGCCAGGTCATTGACAAATGCAGGATTATTCATTTGATCGGTGACAACATTTATTTTTTTTTCTTCTCTCAAATTCTCCACAACCCACTGGACAAAATCTTTTTTAATCCCTTTTTGGATTCCGTAAATAACATTAGTACGAACAATAGTAAATGGAATGCCTCCGATTTTTATTTCGTTCTCGCTCCCTAATTTTGTCCTGCCATAGTAAGAAATAGGATTCGGCTTATCGAGTTCGCTGTAAGGACCATTGATGCCATCAAAAATAAAATCTGTAGAAAGATGAATAAGTTTTGCATCTACGACTCGACAACCCTCGACTAAATATTTCGCCCCATTGACGTTTATATTCCAGGCTAATTCTTTGTTATCTTCGCATCCATCAACATTAGTGTATGCTGCAGCATTAATTACAATATCCGGGAAAAAATCTAGTACGACTTTTTTGGCTTCATTCCGTTTTGAAATATCGAGCTGAACATAAGGGAAATTTGAATTTCCAACAAAATTATCTTCAACAGAAGCGAGTAAAAGTTCATCATTATTTGCGCGCGAGAGACTTTCTACCAAAGCTTGCCCTAACAAACCGTTGCATCCGACTATTAGTATTCTTCTTTTGATCATTTACCTATACAAACAAAATTACTTTCTTAGTGAAATTATCTCTTCAATATTTTCAATTTCGATTTTCTTTGAAGAGATTCGAACCGCTTCTTCAAGCGAATCTTTTACATTATAATTATTAAAATACTTGTAAGCAAAAACGGAGCCGAATATGTCGCCGCAGCCAATCGAATTTTTATGAATTAAATTTTTATCAACTGAAACAAATTGACTTCTGATCAATTCATTATCAATAAAATATGAAATTGCTCCTGCGTTTCCTTTTGTTATGTTAATTATCTTCGTGCCGGTTTTAATCGCTTCGGTCACAAAATTTCCTTCATTTAATTTTTCTGGAGTGAGATTCTGCATTTCAATTTCATTAAACTGAATGACATCGCAGTATCGAGTCCATTCTCTCCAATTTTCAATTGGTCGATAGAAACGTTTTCCGTTCTCATCCATTCCTCGTGTCATAGTGTGGAAATCAAAATAAATTTTCCCGGTTGTATGTTTTTTAATCTCTCTTAAGTCATCGAGTTCAATTTCAAATCCGGAGATCATATTAATATAGAAATTCGAGTCGGTAGCAATTTTGGATAACGCTGCCGTCAGATCAATCTTTTCGGCTTTCTCTTGATAACATTCAAATTTCAAATCGCTTCCGTCAAAAATAAGATGAACGAGGTTTGTATGGCGATCTGTTTTTTGAATTAATGAAAAATCATTAATCGGAGTCCCTAATAAAACATCAAAATATTTTTCATAATCATTCAGGTTGATATTGAAAAACGGCAGAACGTTATCTTCTTTTTTCATAACCAAAGCGAATCCGAGAAGACTATAAATGATACCGCCGAATGATTCAGTTACTTGATCATCTTTATGAATGATATCTTTACAGGTGTGTCCGATTACTATAATTTTCATATTTGTAACTGGATTAGGGAAGCATCAAAATTAGATCAACATATTTCAATGCTCTGAAGAATTTTTCTCCATTAAGATTATTACATACTAAAATTATACTCTAGGAGAGCTTAATATTTTTAGTGGAGATGACCATGAAGATAAAAAACCGACTTAATTACTGTTGATTGTTACAATTTATACCACTCTTCGATGGTTATTTCACGTCCAATTATCACTTCAATTTCACGAATCATAATACGGAGTTGAGGGACTGAATATTCATCATTTGAGGGAATCGTCAAGCGGTATTTATTATATACCATAAATTGATGTTTAGCGCCAGAAAATGGCCCGTCGAAATTAAGATGATGCAGTTTGCGTACAAAGTCTCTCCGTTTACACGGACTCCACTTGCTCACGTTTGGGTTCTTTATTTAAATCAATACCTTTAATCACCGGAAGCGGATGCTTAAGCTTCAAACCGATTAAAATCCAATCTTCAAGTGTTGAACGCAATTCAGCTTCACATTCTCTTAGTGAATTGCCGAAAGCTATTACACCCTTGCAACCAGGAATTTTTCCGGCGAAAGAACTATCTTCAAGTTTATCATATTCGGCGAGATTCATGGCTTGTTCCAAATAATCACTTATTATATATCGAGTCGTCATATCATTTCCTTCGTCCATACCTTAGTACAATTATAATGATTTTGTAAATATATTTGAAGTGATGTTTTTTAGGTTCTTTTTGGAAATTTGGTCGATTAAACCTCTCTTAATCAGTCCTCAAGCGATGCAAAAATCAACTCGATATTAACTTCAATTCATTGTTTTGATAACTGTTTCAATCTCACAAGGTAATTGAGTCATAAACGAGAGATGCAGCTTCAAGCTTTTTGTAATTTTACCATAGCTTTTCGAGTAATTGCATTCCTCAATCTTTATATCATAGTCCTTCATTCTTGTTTGAATTTTAAGACTAAGAATTGTGTCTGAATGCGACAATTTAAATTCTGCAGCATTGGTCTGCGAGACTTCCACATCAGGATGGAAATGAATAAATAAATCAACTTTATGTTCAGATTCACCTTGGAGTGAATCAATTATGGTCAGTCCATTTATCTTCTTTTCAAATTCAAATTTTCTTCTATGCACAACTGGAGATTCTAATCGAGTATAGCCATAATGCTCAGCGATCAGAATATCACGTTCTGAATCCGATTCCCATAAAATTATTTTCGGTTTAGTTAAATCCTCTTTTATTCTAAAGAGATTTAGAAATTCGGCTTGCTCAATATCGTCAATCATAATTGTATTGTGAGAAGAAGTCGATCTGAATTTTTGTCTCAGTTCCGGATTTGAAGTATAACAATACGTTCCTGGATCAACTATGAAGCGTTTGCCTTTGTAAGCAAATTCAAAACTGAATACGTCGTTGTGACCATGTCCTCCCCATCCGTTCATACCAATATCGCCTGCATCGATAAACACAAACGTTTTTTCATTTCGCATTATATAAAAACCACCTCGAGGAAAACTGATTGATGTTAATGCGGATTGCGGAGTGTTATTAAATTCGGAGTGCGGAGTTCGAAGTGCGGAGTAAAAGGATTTGAATTCAGTAACTTTCTTCAAGCCGAATAAAAATAAAGCATCGGATGCTATCTTTCCATTCTGCATTCCGCCTTCCGCATTCGGCATTAGGATCTTTCCTATGGAAATCAAATAACGAAAGTCGTCAATTTTTTCGTTAAAGGAATATTGTGTGACTCTTCCATTATCATTATCACCGACGTTTGGAATTGCCTCGCCAAGAGAGTAACTGGAAATAAATTGAAACATCTTTCCCAGTTTAGTCAGCGATTTTTCCGACAACGATTGATCATTTAATTGTAATGCTGCCTGCGAGTTGTACAAGATCTCAGTAACTAGTCGTTGATAGTATGTAGACTTTTCATAATTAACTCCATCCTTATAAACTTGGATTTTGATTTCTTTATCCACTTCTCTTCTTGCAAAATTAATCCACCTCTTTCCGAACGAATAGTTTTTGAAAAATCCTCCAATCCAAACTAATCCCATCAAATCGCTTAAATAATGATTTCCATTTCGTCTTCCATATTCTAGATTATTCCGAATGAATCGCCCATGCTCGTAAAGTGAATTAACAATTTTCAATTCCATTTCTTTTGTGAAAAGTCTCGATGATTTGAAGATATGGAGTGAAATTATCCAATTGACTGCACGAATTGCAACTTCCATTGCACAATTCCAATTTACACCAAAGCAAAATGGATTTTCATCCACCCAGTCGGAAATCAGATCAAAATATCTTTCAGAATACTTTTCATCATTTGTGATTAAATATGCTTTCCCCAGCCAAATTGCTTGGTGAAATCTGCTCAACTCCCAAGGAACTTTAATGTCACTTTCATTTACAGAATGTTTAGAATCTATTTCCGTATAAAATTTCTTTTCCCAAATTCTGCCAGATTTGAAATCTTTCTGCCAATTAATTTTTTCTCCAAGGCATGTAAGCTCAGAACCGAGTGTTTTGAATTTGTTTTGAATTATAGTTTCTGCATCCGAAAGAATTTTTTCTTTCGATTCAATCTCAATTAATTTTTCTTTGAATCCCGGAGTGTGATAATCCAGACTTGAAAGAAAGTAATTGGGGATGAAATCTTTCATAGACTTTCTCTTTATCCATTTCACCCAAAAAATAAATATGGGTTTCCGAATAAAGTGGATGAAAAATATTTTAACTTTTTTGAAAAAAGTTTTCATCGGACTCAATTATCAAATCTCAATTTCCAATTATCAATTACTTTTTCTGCCCCAGCCATCCCATTCGATGTCCAAATTTTCTGAAGAAAATGTCATGCACTGTAGTGAAAATGCCTGAGTAATCACCTGCGCTCGAAGCAAAATGAATCGGCTGCAAACCATTTTTTACCATAATTCGTTTTAATTCCCCTGGAGTGTAATGATGCTCGTAGCCAAATGGGCTTGTTCCTTTTTTTTGCATTGTAACGCTTTTAAAATATTTGCCGACGTTCAGTTTATTCGGTACAGTAAGGATAACAAAACCACTTTTCTTCGTGACTCTTGCAATCTCTGAAAAGGCTTTTTCGCGTTTTTCTTTTTCGGGAATATGCTCAAGTGTGGAAAATGAAAATGCAACATCGAAGTAATTATTTTCAAATGGAAGTTGTGCTGCATCAGAGACTTTTATTTTAATCTTTTCACGAAAAGCGGGATGAATCTCTTGATTTGCAATCTTACTTGCAACGTTGATGATTTTTTCACCAATATCGACAGAATGCATTTCCTTCACATGCGATGCGAAATATATTTCATCTATTGGAAAGAACGTACCGATATTCAGAACAGTTTTATTTTTTAATCCACCAGGAATTTGAGAAACCAATCTATAGTCAACTTTGAATTTTGATTTAAACATGTAATCCCAATCTTCACGCACATCAAAAACATCATCGGGATTTAAATGCTTTGTAAAACTTGTAATAACATCTTTTTGTTTTTCACTTATCATTATAATTCCTTTAACGACTTTTTGTAATAGTAAACATGAACTAAATAATCTAAAAAAAGTGAGATCAAAGTTGCATAAGCTGCTCCGATCGCACCATAACTTGGTATCAGCAATAAATTAAAGAATAGAGTTGATACTGTTAGGACAATTGCTGTGTTTCTTAGATACTTACCTTTTCCTTTTGCACTCAAGAAAAAATTGTACGGCTGAAAAGCGCCCATAAAAAAATTTGCAGCAACCATCGGTACAATTATTGGAATTGCCTCCACATACTTATCCGAAAAAAGAAATTCAAGTACAATCCCACCAATTAACAAGTAAATAAAGCTCACACCCACCAACCAAATATAATTCACTCTAAAAACTCTTGGCGGAATTGCATTTTGATCCGCGAATCCTTTGAATAGAGAAGTACATAGAGAACGCGAGAACATCGAAATTGGCGAGGCGAAAAAATTCACAAGAGCGTAGTTTGCTACTTGAATCTCTTTTACAAAATATTGAATTAATAGTATGTTCGATTGGTACCCCATCATTCCTGCAACTCTGCCGGTATAAACTTGGAATCCATATTCACGAGTTTCTTTTTTTATCAGCGTAAAATATTTTTTCAGTTCTTCAAATTTTGGTCTGCTGAAAAATAAAATCAAAATTGTAATAAGAAACATCGAGAGAACATAAGTGAATGCGGTATATGTAAGACTGAAAGTTTCGGTCAGCACAGCAATGCCGATCAAAGCAAAGTAAAATATCCGAGGAAGAACATTATATAAAGATAGTTTAATAACCTCATTGCTCCCTTGAAACACTAATTGCATTAGATATTGAAAAGGAAATGCAGCGGCTGGTACGAGTCCAATTAAAAGTAAAAATTGAATATTAGATTCGAATAATCCGTCAATAAAAAAGGAAATTGCAGATAACAAAAGCACAAATCCCATTGAAATAAAAACTCCAATTACAATAAGTGCACCGATTAATTTTCGTTCTTCTTGATACTCTTTTTGTATTGCAATAAGTCGCGAACCGGCGGCAAAATATCCGAATTCAAAAATGAGTGCGAGAAAAGTAATTACTTGAATATAAAAATTAAGCGTTCCAAACTCAGTTTGACTCAAATATCTTGAATTAATAATTGTGAACAGAACTCCGAACAGCATCGCACCAATTTGCGAGACATATAGTGCAATTGTTTGTTTTGCAGTCCGAGTAAGACCTGCGATGGAGATTTTATCAACGTAGCTCATTTATGAAATGCTTTTTCCCTCGAACCAGTAATCATACCACATAAAAAGATTTAACAAATTCCAAGTGTTTTGTACATAGTCATATCGATTTGACAGCTGTGACGAAAGTAAACTAAGGATATAATCCTTGTTGAAAAATCCGAGTTTATGAATGCTTGAATTACTTAAAACGTTTTTAGTAAATAACGATAGATCCCCTCTTAACCATTCATTCATCGGCGCAGCAAATCCCTGCTTTTTACGATAGATAATTTCGCTTGGCAATATATTCTCGACGGATTTTTTTAAGATATATTTAGTTATTCCCTGTTTTATTTTAAGCTTTGAATTAATCCTGAATGAATATTCCACAATGCGATAATCAAGAAAAGGCACCCTTGCTTCGACCGAAGTTGCCATTGCCATTTTATCAACTCTCATTAGCAATAATTCGGGGAGACGATTTCTAAATTCAACAAAAATCATTTTCCTCAATGTATCATTGATACTTGAGAGATTTCCATACTGACTATATATACTTTCAATGTAATCGTATGAAATTGAACTATTAAATTCTTTATTAAATAATATTTTTTTATGCTCATTTGTAAAATTAACTGCTCCGCCCCAATATAATTCTTCACCGCCGATTGTTCGTCTCAAGTACTCAAGTTCTAATATTTTCCCTTTCGATTTCCAATAATTTGAGAATAGAGAATAAATTACGCTTTGTATCGGTGAAGGACATTTTTGAAGCAATTTGTACTCTCTATTAGCGTAATTCAAATCGCGTTTCATCCATTCGTAGCCGGCGAATTGCTCATCGCTTCCCTCTCCCACTTGGACAACTATTGTACCATTATCTCGCGCAAGTTTTGAAACAAAGTAGAGTGGAATACATACGGGATCCGCAAGCGGTTCATCTTGATGATATACTAATTTGGGAAAGAACTCCAACGCATCTTCTGAACCGATCAAAATTTCTTTATGATTTGTATTAAAAAGCTTTGCGACTTTGCGTGCATAATACATCTCGTTGTACTTTTCTAAATCTTTGAATCCAACCGAAAAAGTATCAACAGGTCTATCCATCAGCTCTGCCATTAGAGCAACATTCGTACTCGAATCTATTCCTCCGCTGAGAAAAACTCCAAATGGCACATCGCTCATCATTCTATCCTTAATTGATTGGCGAAGCATATCTATGATTTTCTGAGAAACATTCTCTTCATCATTTTCTAAAACATCGGGATCTTCGCCGAGGATTTCCCAGTACTTTTCGATTTTTACATCACCAGAATCGTTAATGATCATTCGATGTGCAGGGGGAAGCTTCTTGATTTTTTTGAACATTGTGTTTGGAGCCGGCGGAATTAGAAAAGTTAAATATTGATTAAGCGAATCTTCATCAAGTTCTTTTACAACTTTCGGATGAAGCAGGATTGACTTAATCTCTGACGCAAAAACAAATCTTCCATTTTGAAAAGTATAATAAAAAGGTTTTTTACCGATTCGATCGCGATAGGCAATTAATATTTTTTTTCGCTCATCCCAAATCGCTATCGCATACATTCCATGGATTTTATGAACAAAATCTATCCCGTAATGCTCGTAAGCATAAATCAAAGTTTCGGTATCGCTTCGTGATTTGTACTTGTAACCAAGTTTCTCTAATTCTTTTCTAACTTCAAGATGATTATAGATTTCCCCATTGAAGACGATCCATATCGTTTCATCATGATTCGACATTGGCTGATGCCCAGCATGAGAAAGATCAACTATTGAGAGTCTTCTAAAACCGAATCCAACACTTTTATTCGGATTGACGTAAGTCCCCTCATCGTCGGGTCCACGATGAATTAGAACATCCGTCATTTTCTGAAGCACATGTTCTTCTATTGGTTTTTTATCGAATGAAAGTATTCCGCAAATTCCGCACATAAATTAAATAATATTAAAGTGTAAAAATTAAAAAGTAAAATGACATTATAAAATCAAAATTTAAATTACTCCATTTTTCATTTGAATTTATAATTTTACTTTTTACAATTTGATTTTTGATATTCTTATTCATAAATAATCCTTAAAATTCTCTCGGTCAGCTTAACACATAGGTATCCGAGTATGGTACCGATAACGGCTCCGCCAAGAACATCCGACGGATAATGAACTCCCACGAAAATTCTGGACAAAGCAATTATCACAGCAACCGAAAACAAAAGCCATTTTAAATGTTTATAATAGAATGAAAAGAACGTCGCCGCGGCGAAGTTATTTACCGCATGCGACGAAGGAAAAGAATACGAGCCTGTGCATCCTGCAAGTAGATGGACATCTGGCAAGGCATTACATGGTCTCACACGTTCAAACAAATTTTTCAGAAGCGAACTGCTGACCTGATCGGTTATTGTAATAAGAAGAATCATAGAGATTGCCATCGCGAATCTATACTTTCCTCCTTTAAATAGAATTATAAACCACAATAAAACGTAGACGAGGTACCAATTCTTCACTTCCGTTATGAAAGGCATCAATTTGTCAAATACTGGATTGGCGAGTGTTCCATTAATAAAGTAAAAAATGGAAACGTCGATCGAATAAAAGAAATCTATCATAAAGATATTTTGATATGCTCTGCTTCGGCGAGAAGTTCCACCATTTTATTGTGAATATGCCCATTAGAGGCAAGAATTTGTTTGTTGTAAATATCGCTTTCCTCTCCGGCAAAATTAGTCACTTTCCCCCCTGCCTCTTTTACAAGCAGATAACCAGCGGCAATATCCCATGGATTGAGTTTCACTTCCCAGAATCCATCAAAGATTCCAGCGGCTACATAAGCGAAATCAATCGCGGCTGAACCAAGCCGGCGGACAGCACGGCTCTCGCTTGTCATTTTGATAAATCTTTCGAAACAATGATCGGGATTTTGTTCAACATTGTATGGGAATCCGGTAACGAGTAAAGCTTTCTTTACATCCTTAACTTTTGAAACGTGTAGTTTTTTATTATTTAAATACGCTCCTTTTCCAAGTTCAGCATGAAATAGTTGTTCACGAGTCGGGTCATACACAACACCTGCAATCACATCGTTTCCTTTAATGAGTCCAATTGAAATTGAAAAAATTGGAAGCGAATGCGTGAAATTCGTTGTTCCGTCAAGTGGATCAATTACCCACATATATTCAGAATTTTTTGTGGAAGACGATCCGCTTTCCTCAGCAAGAACATCAAAATCGGGAAACTCCTTCAATAATATATCGATTATTATTTCTTCAGCTTTTTTATCGACTTCAGTAACAAGATTTGTCGGCATGGTTTTAAATGTGATATCTTTTACCTTGCCAATACTATCTAAAATCAACTTGCCTGCTTCATGAGCTGCCTTACCAGCAGTTTCAATGAATTTCATCAATTCCTTCCATTTTATTCAAAGTTAAATGAATAATAGGATAGAAACAATTTTCAGAGAAAGCACAAAAAAACCCGACTCGTTAATGAATCGGGTTCGTTTAAGTGGACTATAAAATTTCTATTGTTCAGCGTAGCCGATTTGCCATTGATTTGGGATTGTAGACAGACCTGAAAACCACATTCGCAATTTACTCCCTTCACGAATTATGTATGGATATGTTGCAGACATCGTCAACCAGGGTTTGGTATGAGGGGCTTCGAGTTCCGGATATAATGGACGGTTTATCCATGTCAATCCGTCATTTGATTCAGTGTAACCGCAATACAAAGTAATTCGTGAATTCCGAGTATCGCTCATTGAAGAGTAATACATTTTAAACTTCCCTTCATCATAAAAAACCATAGGTACAAATACACCATCTTCTTCCCATTTTAGTCCTTCTCTCCGTTTGAGCACCATTCCATAATCCTCCCAACTTGTACCATTTACAGACTTCATAAGGAAGATTTCGCGATTATAAATTGAGTAGCCAACTGTGTAATAAAGAAAATATATCCCCTCCTTCTTGAGGATACATGGGCCGAATAGATGTGGTTTTGTTCCACTTGGTGATATTACGGGTGAAGCAGGTAATGTCCAATTCACGCCATCAATTGAAGTTGCATACCCAATTCCATTATGAATATTTTCATAATGTTTACCAACAAACCACATCTTATATATTCCATCTTCATAAATAACTGTAGGGTCTGAAACACCGTTATTAAACCATGATTCAATCGGACCCTTCTCTATAACAATTCCGTGTTTTGTCCAATTAATACCATTCGACGAAGTTGCATATGCTATTGATTGTCTTGAGTTATTTCCAGATGTGTACCACATTTTATACTGACTTCCAACTTTTACTATTGTTGGATCAACTACATAAAAATGTTCAGCGTCCCAACCACCAGGTGACTGATTAAGAACAGGATTATTTAAATACATCGTCCATTTTGATTTAGCAAGTCCCCAATAGATAAAAATTTCAAGATTTCCCGTTCCACTACCAACCGGAGACATAGCGATATAAACCGATGTTGTAATCCCTTCTAAAACTTGTACATAAGCAAAACCTGTATATTTGACAATGCCGAATTCATCTTGAGCAGTAACTGTTAGATTCCAATATCCGATAATCAAATTATTTACTTGCATCCTCACTGTATCTGTTGCTGTCGAAAGTACAACTGAGTCTTTTACAATAGGATATCCACTTCGTTCAAGTTTAATGGAGACGACTTTCACTTCCGGTGGGATAGCACTTTTCAGTAGGGTGAATGTCACGCCTCCTTTTGCGTTTTCAGAAGGATTAACTATTTCTTCGGAGATTTTAGAACAACTAAATAAAAAGATGAACGATGCACATGACAAGAAAAAAAATATTTTCTTCATTTTACACCTCAATTTATTTAACTGAATGTGATCAGGAATCATGTAACCCCTAAAACTTGAAAATTTACTTCTGATCCCTTTTGTATTCTATGGCAAACGTATATTCTTTTCTCATCAAAGTCAAGACTCGGGGGATGATTCATTTTGATTACTCATCTAATTCAATGTGTCCTTCCCATTGAGGATGTGGTTTAAAATTGAAAAACATACAATTCTCAACTGACGACTCATTAATTGAAGGTATATTTGACTTAATCTTGGACTTTACAGGTGAGAAATCTACTATCGAAAATTTGTTTTTCTTCCAAGAATTGGAAAGCATTTTAATTTTTCGGTAATCAAAGCCCATCAATGTTGCACATGCAGTATCAACCGCGAGAATGTTCTCCCCAGAGATTAAAGTTCCAATATTTTTAGGTTCAGGGGACATAGGTCCGTCACCTTCACCGGCAATGATTCCATCAACTACTGATAAAATATTCCTCTGTGGAACAGATTTTATTTTTCCATTTTTATCTGAGTAGAACAAGATGCGAGCAAGGTCGCATGCCATTCTCCATGCTGTATCATTCCCATACCAATTACCTCCATAGACTCTATCCTTCTCGTCGGGCAGGAGAACAATATTTTTGTTTCTCAAAAAATTAAGTACTGGTTGTCCAATGGTTTTTATAAGCAGAAAAATTTGATCCGTAAACTTTGATCGTTTTGCAAAAAGATTATCATTAATGAATCTTGCAACTTTTCTTGAGATTCTGACATTTGTTTTACTTGTAGTTGGATATTCATCTCCATTCTGATCTGCCGTTCCTATACGATAATGAGCCAAGTAGTTTTTATCGCCGTTAATACCGACAAGAAGCTTAATATTTAAAGTAACACCAACCTTTTTATGAGTTTTTAACTTAGGAAGACATATCACAGTATCAGCGTTAAGTATTGTATTCGAAATGCAGTATTTATGTACACCTCTCGAATGATTGGCAACCGTGAACTTCCTATCATAATCTGCGCCATATAAATTTTCCAATCCAATTATTCCATGCAGATAACTTTCATTTCCAAGATCAATAATAGTGTAGCCCAAAGGATCTGCATTTTCATTCGTTACAAACGAATCTGAAGGGAAATAGCCTTTGTCATAATCAAATTTACATTTAAGGCGTCGAATATCAATAATGTTAAAATCAAAATTAGCTTCTTTTTTATAGAATTCTTTGATTGATTGAAGTTTCATTAATTCTTCAATCTTATCAAATTCACAATTCATTTGAGGAGCTTCAGCGATGCAAAGATTTCCTTTCCCCTTCATTGCGATATAACAATAATCGGCCATTGCTCTAATTACTGAAGGATGGGTTAAGCTTGCATATATATCATATCCTGCTTCGTTGTAATGTAAAATGAAATTTGGTTTCAAAACAACATTCTGGCCTGGTTTAATAATATGTCCTAATGGATTCCAATTCTTTGTTCCAAAGTTATTTATATCATATTCGAGGAGATGAAAGATTTGGCGTACAGCATAGTAGGAATCTTTTTCTAAAACTGATGTTTTTTCAATATTATTCTCTCTAAAAGGATATTCAGGATAAAGTTCATTTGGATGGTAAGGTGTATTTGACGAATATTTACACTTATCATCAATAAAAACAGCCACTTCGTTTTTCGATCTGCTATCAATAATTGGGTAAATTGATTTTGCCATTATGTTATTCTTTCTAAACTTTCCCACCTATTTATTGGGAGGTGTTGAATTAAAAAACGCAGTTTCCCACTTTTAGTTTTTTCAATACTCTGAACTAATTCCAAAATCAACTCAGTATCCTTACCAATTTTGTTTTTTATATGATCGATTATTCTATTTTTATCCGTTTCACCGAAATTACTGTTAGGGATTACTCGCAAGATTAATATTCCCGGTTCATTTTGAAAGAATTGAAATTGTTTAACATTATCAAATGTGTTGTCATGCATGTTAATTGCAGTCATCGATATTAATCTCCCAGAAGAGGTGACAATGAGCTCTTGCAATCTTCCTTCAATTCTAGAAAAAAGTCGAAAATTGATTCCATCTGGACTTTTTTTATTTGTATGCAATGCTAGATCACGCGTTTTGTATCTAATCAGTGGCATGACAAGATTATGAAATCCGGTCGCGATAATTTCACCAATCTCATCTTCAGATGTAACTTCTTCCCCTTTATCACTTAATAGTTCTGTTAATCCATATTGAGGATAAACATGATAATATCTCGAATTTTTTGTCCATGGGGCCAAACAAACTCTCTCTGCTTGACCATACCAGCAATGTACATGTGTATGAAATGCTTTTTCAATAATTTCAACCTGATCACTATAAACATTTTCAGAACCACACATTATAGCGGCTAATTTAAAATCCATTTTAAGATTTTGATCAAGCAAATATTTTGCTAGTATCTCGACAGCCGAGGGATAAGCCTGAAGAAATTTGGGTTTAATTTCATTGAGTTTATTAATATAAATTCTAACGTTTTCTTCAGTTAAAAAATATGTCGAAAAATGCCATTCGTTTTTACTTGGTTTGAAGTAAAATAATTTTTTCTCACTTCCGACATATTCCCCTCGCAGTACGACTGAAAGATCAGAAAGTTTACAATCCAACCATCCCCAATGATGCGAGAAGAATGCATAATCTATTTTTTCAAGGCTTGAGGGTTGATAAAATGCGAAAGGGATACCTGTCGAGCCCCCTGTTGTAACATACATGAGTGAATTTTTATTAATTCTAATATCAAGAAATTGATCTAGATTGTCTCGAATTTCTTCTTTTGTGACGACTGGAAATTTTCTAATATCTCCCAGATTCACAAAATCTTTTACATTGACACCCCACTCGGCAAACTTTTTCTTGTACCATAATACATAGTTCTCTGCATGATTTAACAACTGACTCATTTTATCGTATTGATACTCTTCAAGCTTTTCTTTTGTCCAATATTGAGACTCATTCAAAAAATTAAGCATCAACCTATATTCCTTACCATACCGGAATCGTAAAGGAATAGTCTTTTTGATCTCTCCGTAAATACCGTCAATAATTTTGATTGGAAGACTTCCTTCCCCAAATTTTTGCTTAATTTTTATTTTAAGATTATAAATCATTTAATTATTGCTTCAATTTAAAATTAACTGATTGAATGGTTACAAACAATTAGAAGTTATCAACCTTATTCCTTTTTAGCACCAAAAAAATGCAATGAATTGAAGTTGGTTTTTTTTGTAAATTTGTATTACTAATATGACAAATGAGGAGAACCCGATTTGAGTAATATCGTGAACAATGAAGAGGAAAGATCTTTTACTGAAATATTTAATTTCCCTAACAGACTGCCTGTCCTTCCGCTTAGAGACGTTGTAATTTATCCATATATGATCTTCCCGGTTTTAGTCGGAAGAGAGCAATCAATTCGAGCTGCAACTTCTGCTACTGAATCGGATAAATATATTTTTCTTGTCGCACAGAAAAAGCCAAACATTGATGATCCGAAGCAAGAAGACTTATTTACGGAAGGTACTATTGCAAAAATAGTGCAAATACTCCGCTTGCCGAATGGATTAATGAAAATTTTAGTCGATGGTGTTGCACATGGATTTATAAAATCATTCATAGATAATTCAAATTATATCGAAGCTGAAATAGAAGTTATCTCACACGAAATTGAAGAAAACGTAGAGCACGATGCTTTAGTCCGCCATCTTTCGAATCTTTTTAGCGAGTACGTTAAACTCAACAGAAATATACCAAGCGAGACTTTAACTGCCTTTGATAATATTTCCGATCCAATCCGAAAGCTTTTTTATTCTGCAGCCAATGTAATTCAAACCGTAGAAGTTAAGCAGGCGATTCTTCAACAATACACCTTAAAAGATAAATTTTATGAATTGATAAAAATTTTAAAATCCGAAATTGATGTACTCAAAATTGAGAAAGAGATAGATCTCAAAGTCCAAGAGAACATTCAAAAAACTCAGAGAAAGTTTCTAATTCAAGAGCAGATCAGAATTCTTCAAGATGAGCTTGGGGAGGAGGAAGATTCATCACCGGAAAATCAAAAATTACGTGATAAAATTAAAAAAGCAAAAATGCCGAAAGAGGTGGAAGAAAAAGCTCTCGAAGAACTTAATAAATTGAAAAAAACTCCACCAATGTCTCCTGAATCGACAGTTCTTAGAAATTATTTGGATTGGCTCACCGATTTACCCTGGAGTAAAAAAACAAAAGATAATCTGAATTTGAAGCATGTTGAAAAAATTCTTGAAGAAGATCACTTTGGACTCGAAAAACCGAAGCAAAGAATTTTAGAACACATAGCTGTCTTAAACTTAGTAAAAGAAATGAAAGGACAAATTCTTTGCTTTTCCGGTCCTCCAGGCGTTGGAAAAACATCTTTAGCAAAATCAATTGCTCGTGCACTCAACAGAAATTTTGTTCGCATCTCTCTTGGCGGTGTACGAGACGAAGCAGAAATAAGAGGACACCGCAGAACTTACATCGGTTCAATGCCCGGTAAAATTATTCAATCGATGAAAAAAGCTGGCGTCATAAATCCAGTAATTCTTCTTGATGAAATTGATAAAATGAGTATGGACTTTAGGGGCGATCCATCAGCCGCAATGCTTGAAGTTCTCGATCCTGAACAGAATCATACTTTTAACGATCATTATCTCGATTGCGATTACGATCTTTCAAAAGTTTTATTCATTACTACAGCAAATATTCGTTATAATATTCCACTTCCATTACAGGATAGGATGGAAATAATTGAGCTGCCAGGTTATCTAGAACATGACAAACTTGAAATTGCAAAACTTCATATTATACCAAAGCAATTAACCGAGCATGGATTGAATCCAAAAAATATTTTGATTCAAGATGATGCAATTCAGAAAATTGTTCGAGAATACACGAAAGAAGCAGGCGTAAGAAATCTTGAGCGGGAAATCGCAACTGTTTTCAGAAAAGTCGCGAAGGAAATCGTATTCGAGAAATCATCGAATGGAAAAGATATATCCAACATTAAAAGAAAAATCACTGCTGATAATCTTGAAAAATATCTCAGCGTCCCGAAATTCAGAAGTAAAACCGTTGTAAGAGAGAAGAAAATCGGAAGCATTACTGGATTATCGTGGACGAGTGTCGGGGGCGAAATTCTCGATGTCGAAGTTACTATCATGAACGGACCTGAAAAACTAACTCTTACAGGTCAGCTTGGCGATGTGATGAAAGAGTCAGCTCAAGCAGCACTAAGTTACATTCGGTCCAACGCAAAAAAACTTGGTATCAATTCAAACTTCTATAAAGGAAAGGAGATTCATATCCATCTTCCCGAAGGAGCGATCCCAAAGGATGGACCATCTGCCGGCATCACAATGACGATGGCAATGCTTTCTGCGATTAAAACAAAACCAGCGAATCATGACGTCGCAATGACTGGTGAAATAACTTTGCGTGGGAATGTTCTTGCAATTGGTGGATTAACTGAGAAGCTTCTCGCCGCACAAAGAAGCGGAATTAAAAAAGTTTTAATCCCGAATGAGAACATGAAAGATTTAGTAGATATTCCCGAAACAGTCAAAAAAGGATTAAAGATTATTCCTATCAATACAATTCTTGATGCGATTCCATTCGTATTTGGAAATAAAGTCCTCTCAACATCATCGTTGAAGAAAACTAAGAAGTGAAAGAAATAAAAATCTCATCGGGCAATAAACAAGAGATATATTCCGAAATTCTCCCGCAATGCGAATCACTCATTAAAGGTGAGAATGAATTAATATCGCTGCTCTCAAATTTTACAGCCATTCTTAAACAAGCTTTCAGTTCGTTTTCGTGGGTTGGATTTTATCTTTTGAAAAACGAGAAACTAATACTCGGTCCATTTCAAGGTAGAGTTGCTTGTTCGCAGATAGAAATCGGAAAAGGAGTCTGCGGTACGACTGTTCAAACGCGGGAAACAATAATTGTTGACGATGTAGAAAAATTTCCCGGACATATTGCGTGCGATTCCGGTTCAAGATCTGAAATCGTCATTCCAATTATTTTAAGAGGGAATATCTTTGGAGTTCTTGACATCGATAGTTATAATCAATCGAATTTCAACTTAATCGATAAAGATAATCTTGAAAAATTATGTTATATTCTTGCTGAGAGAATTTCCAATTTAGAATACAGTAAAATATGAGCGAGCAAATCTATCAAGTAACCGCACGAAAATGGCGTCCACAAATTTATGATGATGTAATTGGGCAGGAACATGTCACCCAAACATTAAAGAATTCTATCAAAGCCGGTAAAGTTGCTCATGCTTTCATTTTTGCCGGACCTCGCGGAATTGGAAAAACTTCGACTGCAAGAATTCTCGCAAAATCTCTGAACTGTCCCAATCAGAAGAATTTCAATCCATGTAACGTATGTGAAACTTGTAAAACAATCACGAGCGGAGCAAATATTGACGTAATCGAAATTGATGGAGCTTCAAATCGTAGAATCGATGAGATTAGAACTCTGCGAGAGTCAGTTAAATACGCACCTTCAACCGTAAAATATAAGATTTATATTATCGATGAAGTGCATATGCTAACAAATGAATCGTTCAATGCACTTCTCAAAACACTTGAAGAGCCCCCCGCACATGTGATTTTCATTTTTGCCACTACAGACATTCACAAAGTCCCGTCGACGATTTTATCTCGTTGTCAGCGGTACGATTTTCGCAGGCTCACAATGGACGAGATCAAAACTCATCTTGCGAACATAGCTAAAGCGGAAAATGTGGAATTCGAAGATGATGCCCTCAGTATAATCGCGAAAAAAGCCGATGGTGCGATGCGCGATGCTCAAAGCATTTTTGATCAAATAGTTGCTTATTCCGGCGGGAAGGTAACATTTGACGAAGTCTCAAATATTTTAAATGCAATAAACGAAGATATTTATTTTCGAATATCAGATGCTGTAATTTCCAAAAATCACTTGG
Organism: Ignavibacteria bacterium; assembly: GCA_016873845.1. NCBI lineage: Bacteria > Pseudomonadati > Ignavibacteriota > Ignavibacteria > Ignavibacteria bacterium. The sequence continues at coordinate 33,880 of VGVX01000003.1, read as the reverse complement.
ACGCTTTCAAGGTTTCAAATGAAGTTTACTACAATGGCTGGGATTTGATAACGTTCGTTAATGGACTCATCGAACACTTTAGAAATATTTTATCAGTCAATATTACAAACGACACTTCTTTAGTTGAAGCAAGTGAAACAGCAAAAGAAAAATACAAATCGTTCTCAAGCCAATTTAGCAATAATGATATATTGAGAATTCTCTCACTTTTAACAAAGTGTCAGACAGACTTAAAACAAAGCTCAAATCAAAAATTAACTCTGGAAATTGCACTTGCTCAGTTGGTTGAACTCCCAAGTGCTGTGGACATTGAATCTTTGATCAAAGAAATAAAGTCATTGAAGGGAAAATCAGTTTCAAGAACTATTTCATCCAATTTAACCACTAAGATTGCTCACCCTATCGATAAAACAATATCTGAAACGGCCAAAACAAGCTCGAATCAGAAAGAACCTGCCCTTGAACTATATAACACTTTGGAAAAATCCGAAAAGCCAAAAATTATCGCTGATAAAATTATTCCATCATACACCTCGAATTCAATGGAAGAAATTCAGCAAAGGTGGAAATCATTTATAGAGATAGTAAAAAACGACCGCAGTTTAATTGGCAGCTCATTGGAAAAATCTACATTACACTCAATAGAAAAAAATCAAATAAATTTAATTTGCAACCAGCCTGAACAGATAACAGTAATAGAAAGCTTCAAAGATTATCTCTCACAAGAATCAAAAAAGTATTTTGGCGCTCCGATCAGATTCAGCGTGAAAAAAGAACCTTCCAAAACTCCCGTCAAGCAAACAAGCGAACAGCAAAATACTCCTTCGTCTTCTGTATCTAATTCTGATCAGAATGAAATTTACGATTTCATAATAAATGAATTAAGTGGTGAGAAAATTTCTGATTGAAACACCGAATAGATTTACACTCAATTCTAAATAATCACATAGATTTTATAACGAATCAAGAATCCCTTTGATGAAATAATCGACATCTAAATATTTGGAAACTAGATTATTGTGCAGGCCCACCTCTGGTGTTCACTCTCAATGTTTATCATAACTCCAGCACACCTTTAAAATAAAAAATCCCGACTAGAAATTAGTCGGGATTAAAAAATAAACTTGGCGACTACCTACTCTCCCGCACAGTTGCCCATGCAGTACCATCGGCGTTCAGAGTCTTAACTTCTCTGTTCGAAATGGGAAGAGGTGTACCACTCTGGCTATGGTCACCAAGAAAACTCATTCGCTTTAAGCGAAAATCATAATAAAAAATTTTGGAGAGTGGAAACTTCAAACACAACTAAATTTTCTGTGATAAAATAAAAATATAGGTTAAGTCGCACGACTTATTAGTACTGCTCGGCTAAATATATTACTATACTTACACCTGCAGCCTATCGACCAAGTAATCTCCTTGGAGTCTTTAGTTCCCCGAAAAATCGGGGAAGGGGATATCTAATCTTGAAGTGTGTTTCGCGCTTAGATGCTTTCAGCGCTTATCACAACCGAACATAGCTACCCAGCGATGCCGCTGGCGCGACAACTGGTGCACTAGAGGTTCGTTCACTCCGGTCCTCTCGTACTAAGAGCGACTCTTCTCAAATATCCTGCGCCCGCATAGGATAGGGACCGAACTGTCTCACGACGTTCTGAACCCAGCTCACGTACCGCTTTAATTGGCGAACAGCCAAACCCTTGGGACCTTCTTCAGCCCCAGGATGCGATGAGCCGACATCGAGGTGCCAAACCTTACCGTCGATATGAACTCTTGGGTAAGATCAGCCTGTTATCCCCGGCGTACCTTTTATCCTTTGAGCGACGGCACTTCCACTCGCTACCGTCGGATCACTAAGCCCTGCTTTCGCACCTGCTCGACTTGTAGGTCTCGCAGTTAAGCACCCTTATGTCTTTACACTCGACGCATGATTACCGACCATGCTGAGGGTACCTTTGGGAGCCTCCGTTACATTTTAGGAGGCGACCGCCCCAGTCAAACTACCCGCCTAACACTGTTCCTGATCCTGATTCAAGGACCGAGGTTAGAATTCAAATAAAACAAGGGTGGTATTTCACCGTTGACTCCATGACGCCTAGCGGCGCCACTTCAAAGTCTCCCACCTATCCTACACATGCTTTACTCAAACCCAATGTTAGGGTGCAGTAAAGGTGCACGGGGTCTTTCCGTCCATATGCGGGTAACCGGCGTCTTCACCGGTACCACAATTTCACCGAGCCCGTGGTTGAGACAGTGACCAAATCGTTACACCATTCGTGCAGGTCGGAACTTACCCGACAAGGAATTTCGCTACCTTAGGACCGTTATAGTTACGGCCGCCGTTTACTGGGGCTTCGGTTCAAAGCTTCTGCCGACAAGTCGGCATAACCTCTTCCCTTAACCTTCCAGCACCGGGCAGGTGTCAGTCCCTATACATCGTCTTGATTGACTTCGCAGAGACCTGTGTTTTTGTTAAACAGTCGCTTGGCCCATTTCACTGCGATCCCGATTAGCTTTCGCGTAAATCTTATACCAATCAGGACACCCCTTATTCCGAAGTTACGGGGTTAATTTGCCGAGTTCCTTAACCACGGCTCACTCGAGCACCTTAGAATACTCATCTCGTCTACCTGTGTCGGTTTGCGGTACGGTCTGATAAATTTCTCCTTTACGAGGTTTTTCTTGGCAGCATGTTTAGTGTCAGTTTGTGTCCTTGCGGACTCCCGTTCGTGCCTCAGCGTTAAGAGAATGCGGATTTGCCTGCATTCCCCGCCTACACACTTAGACCACCTAATCCAACAGGTGGCTGACCTTTCACTCCTGCGTCACCCCTTAAAGTTAAACAAAACTTACCAGGTACAGGAATATTGACCTGTTTCCCATCACCTACGCCTTTCGGCCTCGGCTTAGGGTCCGACTAACCCTGAGACGATTAACGTTGCTCAGGAAACCTTAGACTTTCGGTGAACAGATTTTTCATCTGTTTTATCGTTACTTATGCCAACATTTGCTTTTCTATACGGTTCAGCATGGCTCGCACCACACCTTCATCCCGCCGAAGGCGGGATATCTGTTCCAGATTCCCATATAGAATGCTCCTCTACCACTCTCCGATAAACGGAGAATCCGCAGCTTCGGTATCCAGTTTTAGTCCCGAGTATTGTCGACGCCAAGTCGCTAGACTAGTGAGCTATTACGCACTCTTTAAATGAATGGCTGCTTCTAAGCCAACATCCTAGTTGTCTGAGCAACTTAACATCCTTTCTCTGTTAACTGGAATTTGGGGACCTTAGCCGACGGTCTGGGTTGTTCCCCTCTTGGCAATGAAGCTTATCCCCCACTGCCTGACTCCCGCAAAACATGTTAATGGAATTCGGAGTTTGTCTGGGTTTGGTACCGTTGTGACGGCCCTAGCCCAATCAGTGCTCTACCTCCATAACACTATATACGAGGCTAGCCCTAAAGCTATTTCGAGGAGTACGAGCTATAACCGAGTTTGATTGGTCTTTCGCTCCTACCGTCAACTCATCCGAGCGGTTTTCAACCCACATCAGTTCGGACCTCCACCCCGTTTTACCGGGGCTTCATCCTGGTCAACGGTAGATCACACGGTTTCGCGTCTACCGCACGTTACTTAAATCGCTCATTTCGAACTTGCTTTCGCTTCGGCTACTCCCCTTAAGGGATTAACCTTGCAACGTACGAGTAACTCGTTGGCTCATTATCCAAAAGGCACGCTGTCATCCCGATAAATCGGGACTCCAACCGTTTGTAAGCATACGGTTTCAGGTACTATTTCACCCCCTTCTTAAGGGTGCTTTTCACCTTTCCCTCACGGTACTGGTTCACTATCGGTCACAAGAGAGTATTTAGCCTTACCAGATGGTTCTGGCAGATTCCCACAGACTTCCACTTACTCCGTGGTACTTGGGAGACTAGTTCAAAGAGTTAAAAAGATTTCACCTACAAGACTTTCACTTTCTGTGGTTCACCTTTCCAAGTGATTCGATTATCTCTTTAATTTTTGACTCTTCGATCATACTGCAATTAGATCAAACTAATTCCCACAACACTACCAACACAAGGCTTGCAGGCTTTAACATGTTGGATAGTTTAGGCTGTTTCCTTTTCGCTCGCCACTACTAAGGAAATCACATTTGTTTTCTTTTCCACCAGCTACTGAGATGTTTCACTTCGCTGGGTTGTCTCTAGCCATTCTATCTATTCAAATGGCAGTTCCTCAATATTACTCGAGGAGGGTTTCCCCATTCGGAGACCCACGGATCTTAGGTTGTTTCCACCTCGCCGTGGTTTATCGCAGGTAACCGCGTCCTTCATCGACTTCTTGTGCCAAGGCATCCGCCGTATGCTCTTAGTAACTTAACCAAAAATTACTATAAAAATTTTTTCACAGGTAAACTTAGTTAGGCTCAAAGTTTCATTCTAATTGTTATAAAATAGCAATTAGAAATTCACTCATCCAAAATTTCAAAGAACACTCAAAAAGACTTGTGGAGCTAAGCGGGCTCGAACCGCTAACCTCCTGCGTGCAAGGCAGGCGCTCTCCCAATTGAGCTATAGCCCCAACATCTTCTGATACCAGAAGGTTGGAGCGAACACCCGTTTGTGGGCCTGAGTGGAGTTGAACCACTGACCTCACGCTTATCAGGCGTGCGCTCTAACCATCTGAGCTACAGGCCCGTTAGGGATAATCACATTATTAAAGAACAAATAAAAGAATGAGTGCGAGTCAATCAGTAACAGTTTATTACTCTTTAGAAAGGAGGTGATCCAGCCACACCTTCCGGTACGGCTACCTTGTTACGACTTAGCCCCAGTCACTGGTTTTACCTTAGGCGCCTACTTCCTTGCGGTTAGTACAGCGACTTCGGGTACCCCCAGCTTCCATGGCTTGACGGGCGGTGTGTACAAGGCCCGGGAACGTATTCACCGCGCCGTGCTGATGCGCGATTACTAGCAATTCCAGCTTCATGGAGTCGAGTTGCAGACTCCAATCTGAACTGAGGATGCTTTTCTGGGATTGGCTCCACCTTGCGGTCTCGCAGCCCTTTGTAGCACCCATTGTAGCACGTGTGTAGCCCTAGGCGTAAGGGCCATGAGGACTTGACGTCATCCCCACCTTCCTCACTACTTGCGTAGGCAGTCTCCTTAGAGTGCCCAGCTTTACCTGATGGCAACTAAGGACAAGGGTTGCGCTCGTTGCGGGACTTAACCCAACATCTCACGACACGAGCTGACGACAGCCATGCAGCACCTGTCTAGATTGCCGAAGCGCCACCGGCTTTCACCGATGGATAATCTAGTCTTTCGAGCCTAGGTAAGGTTCTTCGCGTTGCATCGAATTAAACCACATGCTCCACTGCTTGTGCGGGCCCCCGTCAATTCCTTTGAGTTTCAACCTTGCGATCGTACTTCCCAGGTGGGATACTTAATGCGTTAGCTGCGACACTGACTCTTGCGAGCCAACATCTAGTATCCATCGTTTACAGCGTGGACTACCAGGGTATCTAATCCTGTTTGCTACCCACGCTTTCGCGCCTGAGCGTCAGTTACGGGCCAGGAGATCGCCTTCGCCACTGGTGTTCTTCCAGATATCTACGCATTTCACCGCTACACCTGGAATTCCATCTCCCTCTACCGTACTCAAGACCAATAGTATCAGGGGCGGTTTTTCCGTTAAGCGGAAAGATTTCACCCATGACTTAAAGGTCCGCCTGCGCGCCCTTTACACCCAGTAAATCCGGACAACGCTAGCACCCTACGTATTACCGCGGCTGCTGGCACGTAGTTAGCCGGTGCTTTCTTTGAAGGTACCGTCAGACTAATGCTCTTACGGGCATTAGTTGTTCGTCCCTTCCAACAGGAGTTTACATCCAGAAGGACTTCATCCTCCACGCGGCGTTGCTGGGTCACCCTTTCGGGCATTGCCCAATATTCCTCACTGCTGCCTCCCGTAGGAGTCTGGACCGTGTCTCAGTTCCAGTGTGGCTGATCATCCTCTCAGACCAGCTACTGATCGTTGCCTTGGTAGGCTTTTACTCTACCAACTAGCTAATCAGACGCAGGCTTATCTTAAGGCGAGACATTGCTGCCTCTTTAACAACATACCCATGCGGGCCCGCTGCATTATTCGGTATTAGCCCCGCTTTCGCGGGGTTATTCCCAACCCTAAGGCAAATTACCTACGCGTTACTCACCCGTGCGCCACTTTACTCAGCATATTGCTACACTTTTCTCGTTGACTTGCATGTGTTAAGCACGCCGCCAGCGTTCGTCCTGAGCCAGGATCAAACTCTCCGTAGTAAAGTTTGATTCTGTATAAAATTTTGAGGTTTGAAACTGTTGAACTGACTGGTTCAACACACTCATTCTTTCAAAGAACAAAAAATGCGTCTCGCAAGACGCACTCTTTTTTCAATTTTTCAAACGAACTTTATATGTTCAAATGGGACACAAATATACCTGATGGAATGTGGTTTGTCAAGTGATTTTAAATATTTTTTTTTGAAACAATTTTATCGCTTTTTGAAATCGAACTTTGTATATTTTATTACGTTAAATACCAAAGTAATTTTAATGTTTTGAAATATAATGACTAAGGAATTATTTATTATGCAAAATTGTTTGTTTATATGGCGATAAATTAGATGATGAGGTTAACTATGAAAGATAAATTTAACAATCCACTTTCCGATTTAATTTCGGATGATATTTATGCTTTGTTAAAAGAGCATAACTTGGTCGATGAAAAAGCCGTCAGAGATTATCAAATCAGAAAAAAATTCAAAGAGTTACGAGCAAATAGAATTAGTGCAGGAGATGCAATAGATAATATTCGTGAGGAGTATCCATATTTACAATTCGATACCATAAGAAAGATTGTCTATCAAATCTCAAAGAATAATTACTCTTGAATTAGATAATATCTATTTATAAATTTACGGTAGACCTTTGTGGTTACTGTTCATTATACAGTAAGATGGTCGGCCCAGTGGTTCCCCCAACACTGGGCTATTTATTTAATATATGATGCAGGATTTAATATGGTCAAAAAAATAAAAAAAACAGTTCTGCAAAAGAAGAGAGCTGATTTATTTAATATCCCACTTGGCAAGAAAAGCTTTTTGATATTTGCAATTGGTTTCGCATTAATTTTTGTTGGATTCGTCGTAATGACCACCCAGCCTTGGGATAGCACGGCGGCACTGTATATATCTCCTATTATTTTAGGAGTTGCATATTTCTTAATTTTTCCATTCGGGATATTTGCAAAAAAGAAATCTGCAAAATTAGTTTCAAGTTCAGATAATAAATGATTCTTGGTAGGGTAACCGGAACCTTAGTCTCGACTCAAAAAAATAAGCATCTTATTTCTCATAAGCATTTGATTGTTCATCCAGTTGATCTTAATTTAAATTTAAAAGGGGAAAAAGATTTAATTGCTTTAGATTTTGTGGATGCTGGAGTGAACGATATCGTACTTGTAACTCAAGAAGGAGATGCGGCGCAACAAATTTTAGGGCATAAAAACGCACCTGTCCACAGTGTTATTGTGGCAGTTGTTGATCAATTAGAAATTAAAAAATAATTTTTTATTAAGAGGTCATGACTGCTTTTACCTCAAACGATTACTTAAAAATCCTTCAATTATCAAAAATCGAGGGGATTGGAGTAAACAAACTCAGAACACTAGTTTCTAATTTTTCCTCTCTTCATGATGTCTTTGATGCTGATTTCACCGAACTTAATTCAATAGAAGGTATCAATTCTACAATTAGCAAAAGAATTTTACGAGAAGCTGAAGAGAATAATTTTCTTCCATTTGCCGAGCGTCAAATTTTACTATCCGAAAAAAATAAAACTCAAATCATTTCTTTCTGGGATGAAGATTATCCATATTTACTTCGAAAAATTTATGATCCTCCCGTAATAATTTTTGCTAAAGGTAACTTTGAAAAATCTGATGAAAATGCTATTGCTGTTGTTGGAACTCGTACACCGACTAGTTATGGGAATAAGTCGACAGAGAAATTGGTCTCGGACTTAGTAAGTTACAATATCACAATCGTAAGTGGACTGGCAAGAGGGATAGATACGACTGCTCATTATTCAGCTTTGAAACATGGCGGACGAACCATTTCTGTACTTGGATCAGGACTCGATATAATTTATCCGCCAGAAAATAAAAAGCTTTTTGATAAAATCACTGAGAGCGGTTGTGTGATTTCTGAATATTCGTTCGGTACAAAACCTGACGCAATGAATTTTCCCAGACGGAATAGAATTATTAGTGGATTATCCCTGGGCACAATTGTTATTGAGACTGATTTTAATGGTGGTGCCAGACTTACCGCTCAATTTGCATTAGACCAAAATAGAGAAGTTTTTGCTTTACCAGGACCCGTTGAAACAAAGCAAAGCCGCGGAACGAATCAACTCATTCAGCGTGGGCATGCAAAATTAATCACTTCGGTTGATGATGTTATCTCTGAATTCGGAAATAAGTTTAGAATTCAGTCGAAAGAAGAAAAGAGGATTGATACTTCGCAGTTAAATATTTTCGAAAGTAAGCTATTTGAATTAATAGATACTAATCCGATACACATAGATTCATTAGCTGAAAGAGCCGAAAGTCAGACTTCAGAATGTTTGGTACACTTACTCACACTCGAATTCAAAGGTTTGATAAAACAGCTGCCAGGTAAATATTTTATACGAGAGTAATGCCGGTTAGTACTTTTTTCTTTTTCCCCAAAGAGATTTTAATCTTTCTTTAAGATTTTTTTCCTGCCCAAGATCAGTTGGTTCATAGTATTGCTTGCCTCTTATTTCTATTGGCAGGTAATCGTCTTTAACAAAATGCTCATCGAAACTGTGTGCATACTTGTAATCTTTTCCGTAGTTAAGGTCTTTCATTAATTGAGTCGGTGCATTTCTTAAATGGAGCGGGACAGGATAATTTGGGAGCTTTTCGACGTCGTTCATAGCCGCATTAATAGCTTTGTATGAGGAATTACTCTTTGGAACAGATGCCAGATAAGTAGCACATTGACTTAAAATTATCCTAGCCTCAGGCATCCCAATATAGTGACACGCTGTGAAAGTATTCGTCGCTAAAACGAGCGCAGTCGGAGATGCATTTCCAATATCTTCTGATGCCAAAACTATCATTCGACGAGCTATGAATAAAGGATCTTCTCCGCCTTCAAGCATACGAGCGAGCCAATAAACAGCGGCATCTGGATCACTGCCGCGAACACTTTTTATGAATGCTGAGATTAGATTGTAATGTTCTTCGCCGGCTTTATCGTAATCAACTTTTCTCTTCTGAAATGCTTCGCTGATGATTTCTCTTGTTATTATAATTTTTTCTGTCGTTGACTTATCAGCGATTTCAATCGAAGTTTCTAATCCATTTAATAAAATTCTAGCATCGCCATTCGACATTAAGATTAGATAATCGATATCAATAATTTCAATATTTAACTTTTTAAGATATTCATCTGAATGAATAATGTTGGTTAAAATCGTCTTTAAATTTTCCTCAGATAAAGGTTTCAAGACATAAACTCTGCAGCGAGATAATAAGGGAGATATAACTTCAAATGATGGATTCTCGGTTGTTGCACCCATTAGAATTAGAACGCCAGACTCAACTGAGTGAAGTAAAGAATCCTGTTGTGCTTTATTAAAACGGTGAATTTCATCTATAAATAAAATTGTCTTTCGGTCAATTTGAAAATTTTTCTCAGCATGCTGAATGATTGTACGAATATCACGTACACCTGAAGTCACTGCACTAATTTGAAAAAATTCAGAGTTCAATGATTGTGCAATTATTCTTGCAAGAGTAGTTTTTCCAGAGCCAGGCGGTCCCCAAAAAATCATCGATCCGATTTTTTGATTTTCAATTAAAATACTGAGAGATTTACCCTCTCCAAGTAAATGTTCCTGTCCTACAAATTCAGAAAGTTTTTTCGGGCGGGCACGTTCGGCAAGCGGAATTAATTTTGTCATTTTTCAAATTTGTATATTTTTTCCCCAGGCTTAACTAAACCATACTTTTCGCGGGCAACTTGTTCAATTTTCTCGTCACTGGTTTGCAATAATTCAATTTCAGTTCGAAGGCTATCGTTTACTCTTTTTAGACTATCGATTTCGAATTGAAGCCGCTCTTTTTCATTTTTCATTTTATAATAAGTATAAAATCCTTTTTCGGTAAAAATCAAAGTGAATGCAATGAGGAGTAAAAGCGAGACGATTCCAAACAAAATTAAAATTTTTTTTTGTGTTGAAGTCAAAGCGAAAGCTCAACAATTTTTTCCACGAGATCAGGAAATTCTATACCAATAGCTTTTGCAGCCATTGGTACTAAGCTCAAATCTGTCATTCCGGGAATTGTATTAATTTCAAGACAGAATAATTCATTCTTATCGTTCAAAATAAAATCAACGCGAGCAAATGCTTCACACTCACACGATTCAAAAGCCAAAAGAGACTGATGCTCGATTTGTTTCACGATTTTTTCATCGAGTGATGCCGGACAAAAATATTCGGTCATTCCTTTTGTGTATTTACATTCGTAATCATACAGTTCGTGTTTAGGACGAACTTCAACAATTGGTAAAACTTGTTTTCCTAAAATTGAAGCTGTCAATTCTCTTCCATGAATATATTCTTCAATTAATGCACGGTTTGAATATTTTAAAGCTAATTCAATTGCGGCTTCGAGTTCATCAATTGTTTTTACCAAAGTAAATCCAACAGTTGAACCTTGATCATTTGGTTTAACTATACAAGGAAGACCGATAAGTTTTATGACGTGCTCTTGAATTGAAATAATCTCATAACCGGTTCCATTTATTGTCAGCCACTTTGGTGTATTTACATGATAATGCTGAAAAAGAATTTTTGTTAGAGTTTTATCAATCGCCATTGCACTTGAGAGAACTCCTGAACCCGTATATTTCAATCCTTTAAGATCCAGTAAAGATTGCACCGTCCCATCTTCCCCCCATTTGCCGTGCAAAGCAATGAAAATCAGCTCACAACCATCGAATAAATTTGAATCTATACATTTTATATAGTTCTCATTTGAAATTCTTTTCTCCAATGGATCGTAAGTAAAGAGTTGTTCTTCAGATTTTAGTTGTTTTGTTCCAAATGCTGGATCAATCGCAATCACTTCATGCCCTTTTGCTCTTAGTCCATTTGCGATTGCTCTGCCGCTTCTTAAAGAAATTTCTCTTTCGGGTGAAGTACCACCCGTTAGTACAATTATCTTCAAATTATCTCCCGGAATTCAATTCTTCTATATATAACAATCTTCATTTACACGTAATAGTGAGAAGCAGTTTTATTTCAAAGGTTCGCAAGGAATTTTCATTTTTTGCGAAATCTTATAAATATTTTCATTCACTTCGTACAACTTATTCATTTGATCTTGTGTCAAAACATTTTCACCGCCGAGCATTCGCGCCACAAATAAAGTATTGGCTGCATGTTCAAGTTTTTCCATCTTATAATATGCATCCCAAAGGTTCGTCCCGAAACTTACCGCTCCATGATTTTGAAGAAGTAAAATATTTGTCTGATTTAAAAATGGTTTGATCGAATCAACAACTTCATTTGTAGCTGGTGTTCCATATGTGCAAACTGGCACAACTCCAAGCCCTAAAATAACTTCAGGAAAAACACAACTGCTCAGTGCTAATTTCGAGCTTGCAAATCCGGTTGCATAAATCGGATGAGCATGGATCACTGCATTTACATCGTCTCGAGTTTTATAAATTTCAAGATGCAGAGCAAGCTCAGTCGAAGGTTTTCTGTTTCCAAAAACAACATTCCCATCAAAATCAACTGTGACAAGTTGATCTTGTTTGACTTTTCCCTTCGAAACAGCACTCGGTGTGCAAAGAATTTTTTGATCATCAAGCCGTACAGAAATATTTCCATCAGTTGCGGCAACGAAGCCCTTCTCATAAATCAATTTACAGATTTCAACAAGCTCAGCTTTTACCCACAACTTTTTTCAAGCTCCTCCATAAGTTGCAGATTGAAAAGACCATCTTCACCGGTTACTAAAAGCGGGGTTCCTTTCAAAACAGATGATTGGAAGTTTTTAAGTAAATTCACAATTTTATTTCCACGCTTGCGAAATGCTTTTTTAGTTTGCCCGTCAATGGAAATTATCAGCTTGGCATAATCAAATCTTTTGCCGATAAGATTTTCGATTATCAATGTTCCTTTGTATCCAATTAACTCAATCCGATTAATTGGCTTCGAAATACAATATGAAGCATAAAAATTTCCATAACCTCCTCTTCTAAACTTGACATTAGCACAGGAAAAATCTTCGACTTCACTTTGATAGATTACATTGTCTAAAAATCCTTTTATTGATGTAATTTCGTCCCCGAAGTACTTTAGCAAATCGATACAATGAGTTCCGACGTCTCTTAAAGCTCCCCCGCCAGAAAATTCTTTTTTGAAGCGGTAGTTGTCTCCGGGCGGATAGTTCAAAGATTGCGAAACATTTATGAGCACGAGTTTCCCTATCATTCCGTTTTCAAGAATCTCTTTGGCTTTTATTGTTAACGGATGAAACCGCTGAATGTATCCAACCGATAACTTAACATTATTCTCCTTGCACGCTTCAACCATTTCTTTAGCTTGGGCAGAGTTCATCGCTAAAGGTTTTTCGCAGATGATATGTTTGCCCGCTCGTGCGGCTTGAATGACTTGATAGTAATGATCTTTATTCGCGCTCGCCACATAAAGTGCATTAAAGTCATACTCCAAAAATTTTTGATAATCGCTTGTGTAATCTTTTACAGAATATTTCTGCGAGATAGTTCTCGCTCTGTCAAATGAATTACTAAATACAGCGGTAATTCGATTTCTTCTTAAAAGTTTAATTGCAGGAATAACGGAATTTTCGGCAATGTAACCTAAGCCGGCAATTCCCCATTTCATCTTTGGTTCCAATACCTTTTTAATCTGTTTCATAATGAAATATAAGAAGAGATTGAATGAAAGGGAATAAATTGATTGGTCTATTTTTTAAAGAATTCGAAGACTCCATCGCAGTATTTCATACAATTAGCGCAAAGGGAATAAACTCAGTTGTTCTATACTCTCAATTAGTATAGTTAAAATAATAGGTCAACTTATAAACACATTCGATTTTCAACCAACTATTTCACATCTTTCATTCACCATCAACCATTTTCCATCTTCCATTTTACATTATACATTCTACATTCAGTTCGATGTTTGCTAAGCTCAATCACCAGTTGTTTCTCACCCCTTCCTTTTGTAAGTTTATTTAAGATGCTTCAGCAAAAACCGATTAAAGAACTGCAAAACAAAGAAATTGTTAACCATTTCTTTCTACTCAAAAAAATTGAAGTTAAGCAAACTAAAACTGGAAGAGACTATCTAAGTCTTGAATTCGGTGATAAATCCGGTTCAATCACTGCAAATTATTGGGATGGATTTGAGGAGTTTCAGTCTTCTGCAGTCCAAGGCTCGATAGTAAAAATCAAAGGTTTTGTTGAGTCATACAATGACCGGCTTCAACTTAAAATTGAGCGTGCGCATGTCTCGACTCAAAAAGATCAAGTCAGCATAAGTGATTTTCTTCAAACATCCGATCGCGACATTACCGAAATGCAAAATGAATTTTGGGAGCGAGTTAAAAAGATAAAAAATGAACCATTAAATAAGTTACTCGAACTGATTTTCAATGAGGAAAAATTTCAAAAATTTTCTTATGCACCAGCTGGAAAATCCTGGCATCATAGTTACATTGGCGGTCTGCTAGAACACACACTTGAAATTGTAAAGATCTGTGACCTGATGTGCGATATTCATTCTGATTTGAATCGTGACTTATTAATTACCGGTGCTCTTCTTCACGATATCGGTAAAATTGAGGAACTCTCGTACGAAACTGCATTTGACTATACCGATAAAGGAAGATTGATCGGGCATATTGTGATGGCGGTAAGCTGGATTGAAAATGCTTGTCAGCAAATCCCAAACTTTTCCGATGAACTGAAAACGCTTCTTCTTCATTTGATATTGAGTCATCAAGGTAAACTTGAAAATGCTTCTCCGGTTGAACCAAAAACAATTGAAGCGATTGCCCTCTATCATGCTGATGAGTTAAGCGCAAAAACTAACGCATATAAAACATTAGTCCAGCAAGAATCAAGCGATGCAACATGGACTAGATTCCACTCATTAATAGGCAGCTCGCTTTACATTTCGAAAAGGACAAATGATAATGGACAATTGTCAATGGATGAGGGACAATTAAACAACCCAATTGATTCTGATCGGAAAAAATCCCCATCTAAAAAAACTCAGATTAAAGATGAGCAATCCCTCTTTTAATGCTCAAATTGAAACAGTAATTGAAAAACTTTCTACGGCAAAATCTGTAGTTGTTTTCACCGGTGCAGGTGTCTCGGCCGAAAGCGGTGTTCCTACATTTCGTGATAAAGGCGGACTATGGACTAAATTCAAACCAGAAGAGCTTGCTAACTTCGATGCATTTATGAAAAACCCCGATTTAGTTACCAGCTGGTATTCTCACAGAAGAAAAATAATGAGCGAAGTAAAACCGAATCCCGGACATTATGCAATTGCAGAGTTTGAAAAACTGTTCGCTGATTTTTGCGTAATTACCCAAAACGTTGATAATCTTCATCGGCGTGCCGGCTCTAAGAAAATATTTGAACTGCACGGTAACATCGAGAGAAATTATTGCATCAAGTGTAAAAAAAATCACGACTTAACCGGCAACTATTCTGAACACGCGATTAAGTGTGATTGCGGCGGTTTAATTCGTCCAGACGTAGTTTGGTTCGGCGAGATATTACCCCAAGATCAATATGCAAGTGCAGCATCAGCAGCAGAAAATTGCGATGTGTTTTTTTCTGTTGGTACTTCTGCTGTAGTTTATCCCGCCGCTTACATGATAATTTATGCTAAACAATCTGGTGCTTTCATTGTTGAAGTAAATGTTGATTATACCGATCTGTCACACTATGCGAATGTAACTTTGATTGGTAAGTCCGGCGAGATATTGCCAGCAATTATTGAAAAATTAAATTATTTTGATAGTAAACGCTTAAATAAATAAGATGAACAAATTAAGTTCTCGCGACAATTTAATTACTCTAAAGATAAAAGAGTTCTTTCAACAGAATTTTACTGATTTTAAAGGATTATATTTTTTTGGCTCACATACTAAAGGAGATTTCACTGAGTTCAGTGATTACGATTACGTTGCTTTATTTGACAACGTTAATAGAAACAAGAAGTACAAAATTTATAGATTCGTTAGTGAATTAGAGTACGAGCAAAATATTTTTCTTGATATAAAAATTTTAACTCCTCAACAATTCAGGTTCAATCCATTTTTCTATGAAGAAGTAACAAAGTATGGATTATACTATGGTTGAGGAGAAAAAACTGTTCATATCAAGCTTCCTAAATAAATCAAAAGAAGCTCTGGAAGATGCGAGGATCAATCTCGAAAACGTAAGATTGGCAAATGCTCTTAATAGAATTTACTATTCAATTTTTTACTCTGTGGTAGCTCTCGCTTACCTTGAGAATTATATTACTTCAAAGCATAAACAACTCATGGGATGGTTCAATAAAAAATTTATTCACGAAGAGAAAATTTTTGACCAAACTCTATATGATGCCTATAAAGAAGCTTTCGAGAACAGACAGGAAAGTGACTATACTATTCATTCACTTCTTGATGCCAAAGAAATTAGAATAAACTATGAGAATGCAGTTAGGTTCGTTGAAAAAATTAGTGAGTATATTTAGAAAATATCAAAGATTGAAGTAATTTTAATAAGTAAAGTTATTCTACCAGTTAAAATCTTTTGAAAAATAATTTTGATTGGCAAGCTTGGCGATGTTCTCCCACAGTATCCATAGAGTTTAAGATGATATAAAGAAAAAATTTCCAAAAGTCAGTAGGAGTTAAAATGAGATCAATCAAATCAGCGCTTCTTTATGCACTTGCAGTTTGGGTAATTCCATTTGTTGTAGCAATGTTCATCTTTCCTATTCGAGAATCTAACCGCCCTCTGTTTGAATCAATTATGCCTGTAGCTGTTTGTGCAGCAGTCGTAATTTTTTCAATTCTATATTTCAAAAAAGTTGAAACGAATTCTCTTAAAGAAGGGATTCTTCTCGGACTTATATTTTTCCTTGTAAGTTTTATCATTGACCTATCAATGTTTATGTGGGGTCCAATGAAAATGACATTTGGTGAATATTTATCGGATATCGGTATTACTTATTTGCTAATGCCAGTTATTACGATTGGATTTGGATTTTTATTACAAAAGAATTAGATATTTCATAAAAAGTTTTGTAATGAAACCTTATAAAAAAGTATTAATCGGGTTAGGGATTGTTTTTGTTCTTATTTCAATTGCTGCATGGTTTTTTGTCAATCGGATGATCACAAAATCTTTTCCACAGATGGATGGAGAAATTACTCTTCCTTCAGTGAATCAAACAGTAAAAATATGCCGTGATGATTTTGGGATTCCATACATCGAAGCAATGAATGAAGACGATTTATTCATCGGTCTTGGTTTTGTACATGCTCAAGATAGAATGTGGCAAATGGATCTTCTGAGACGTGCAGGAATGGGAAGACTCTCGGAAATCTTTGGAACTAAGACAATCAAATTTGATAAGATGTTCAGAACAATCGGGATCGAAGAGCTTGCAAAGAAACTTTTTGCAGAATCTTCCCAAGAAACAAAACGAATTTGCTCTTCTTATGCAAAGGGAATAAATGAATTTTTACGAATTAATAAAGAAAATTATCAACTTGAATTCGATCTGCTTGCATATAAACCTGATAAATGGGAACCTTGGCAGACTTTCATAATGGCTCGATTGATGGCTTGGGAATTGAATATGGGCTGGTGGACAGATGTTGTTTATGCACAGCTTGCAGAGAAAATTCCGTCTGAAAAGCTCATCCAAATTATTCCAGAATATCCAGTCGATGCACCAACAATTATTAAAAGTGCGGAATTCGGAGTCCGGAATTTATCTCGAGCCCTGTCGAGAGATGCGGAATTAAAAAAATTATCATTACCCAGATTTAATTCAGTGAAATCTATTCACAACCACCTTTCTGATTTTTACGAACTGAATGTTTCATTTCGTGAGTTCATGGGTTGGTATGATTCGCAATCGGGAAGTAATTCATGGGTTGTATCATCAAAACGTTCTGAGAGCGGAAAACCAATTTTAGCTAACGATCCGCATTTGATTTATTCACTCCCTTCGAAATGGTATATTGTCTCTTTAAGTTCACCAACTCTTTCAGTTTCGGGAGTTACAATTCCCGGTTCACCTGGAGTAGTTATCGGAAAAAACAAAGAACTTGCATGGGGACTTACAAATTTAATGTTGGATGATTGCGATTTGTTTATCGAATCACTTGATTCTACACAAACAAAATACTTCTTCAATAGTGAATATAAAAATCTTGTAATAAAGTCAGATACCATTAGAGTAAAAGATTCCGCCGATGTGATCTTCAAAATAAAAAAGGCTCACCGCGGACCGATAATTGATCAAGCAAATGAATTTTCAAATGAAGCAAAAATCGATAATACACTCTCAATGTCTTGGACTGGATACGAATTAAGCGATGAGGTTTTAACATTCTATAAGATCAGCAAAGCAAGAAATTATCGTGATTTCAAAAATGCTCTTAAACACTTCAATGCACCTGCCCAAAATTTTCTCTGTGCTGATTCCGACGGAAATATTTTTTATAAAGCCGCCGGTAAAATTTCGCTACGGAATAATCCTTTTCCACTTATTCCAAAAAATGGTGAGACTTCTGAGTTTGATTGGAAGGATTTTGTACATTTTGAAGATCTGCCTGAAGTCTTAAATCCTGCAGATGGATTTATTGCGACCAACAACAATTTACCCTCTCACAACCTATCTTATTATATAGGCAATTTGTGGGAGCCGGCATCGCGCACTGAACGGATTCACGAACTTTTAACTTCAAAGGAAAAATTCAATAAGGATGACTTCATTAAATTTCAAAATGATGTAGTTTCACCACACGCCAGAAAAATCACTCGCCACATTTTAGATGCATTTGAAAACGTTGAAGTAAAAGATAAGAACCTCGAAACTGCACTGACTTACTTCAAAAATTGGAACGCAGAAATGAATCAGTATGATCAGACTTCGGGTATTTACAATTATTTTTATTCCGAACTTTTGAAAAATACATTTGTCGATGAAATGGGTGAAGAACTTTTCAAACAATTCATATTTATTGGTAATGTTCCGCATAGAGTCATTCTTCAATTACTATCAAAACAGTATAACAAGCAAAGCAGGACTGCAGATTCAACGATAATTCATCAAAATCCAGTCTCCATTTCCTGGTTCGACAACATCAACACAGATCAGACAGAAACCAAAGAAGAAATCATTCGCAAAAGTTTAGTCGAAGCGATTACCAAACTAGAAAATGAATTTGGAGATGATCCAAGATCCTGGCAGTGGGGAAAAATTCATAAAGTTAAGTTCAAACATCCTTTTAGCGGACAGAGTTCGATAATAGATTATCTTGTCGATATCGGTCCGTTTGAAATCGGCGGCGATCAAACCACTCTTAATAATACAAGCTTCAAATTCTCTGAACCTTACGATAATTATCTCGGACCTTCAATGCGGCAGATAGTTGATTTAAGCAAGATTGACAGTTCACTTATAATTCTTACAAGCGGGCAATCCGGTCACATTACACACGATAACTATTCAGACCAAACCAGAATGTGGCTGAAAGGAAAATATATCCAATTCAATACTTCGGCTAAAGTTTATCAAAAATATAAGCTTCTTACACTAAGTCCCGAAAAATAAATTTACAATCCTCAATCGCGGGGATGTATTTCAAAGCTTAAAATCTTAGGTTTTTATTTTTTTTGAGGAATAATTTCCATAACCATGCTTCAATCAAATTAAATCAGTGTAATCAAAAAAAGCTCTTGACAAATTCCCTTCGATTTTATAAACTACCATACAGATGTATGGTATTATTTTTACACTGTAATCTGATTCAATAAGCAGAAAAAATGTGACTTACGTGACGGAGTTGTATCAAATTAATAAGAACGATTTTTCAAAATCGAACTTTTACTTTAAGAATATTTATCTATATTTATATAAATTGAAAATCATGAAGTTATTGTTAATAGAACACAAAGACGAATAATTGTATGGCTGTTAAAAAGAAAGCTAAAACAAGTTCCCCCAAAAAAGAAGTAAGCTATAAAGGCACAAAGCAAAAACCTCCATTAGTGAAAGAAAGAGCCGCTAACAGTTATAATGTACTTTTAAAAAGAACAAATGAAAAAACAAGCTACGCCAGAGTTAAAGACTTCGTAAACTTACCCAAAAATACAACTCCGTTAATACTCAATGGTGATGTATTTGAGTGCATTAAGATGATTCCCGATAAATCAATTTCCGTTATTGTTACTTCGCCTCCTTATTGGAATCTCCGTGATTATAACGCTGAAGAACAAATTGGAAGAGAAAAAAATCCAAAAGATTACGTTGAAAAAATTGTACAATTAAGTAAGGAATTCCTACGCATTTTGAAAGATGACGGTGCATATTTTCTAAATATTGGAGATACTTACGTTGATCAAAATTTACAAATGATACCTCAACGAGTTGCAATTGGAATGCAAGAAAGGGGATGGTTATTGCGGAATCAAATAATTTGGTATAAACCTGATCATATGCCCTCTCCGGTCAAATCAAGATTTAAGAATACTTACGAACCAATTTATTTCTTTACAAAAAATGACTGGGAAAAAAAAGTTTATTTCAATATTGATGCAATTAGAATTCCCCACAAAACAGAACAGCTCGAATTAAAACTGGCTAAAACTAATTACAATGGAAAATTTAAAGGAAACGAATCTAACATTGGGGCATCTCCTGGCGGAAGAATCTCAGTAAATGGGATCAAATACATAACCAAAAGAAAAATAACTTCCTCGCAAGAGACAATTTGTGATTACTTAGCTTTTTGGAGAGATAAGAGAGGATTCACAAATATAGATATTGTCAAATTTTTTGGTAACTCTTACCGGCATACTGTTGGACATTGGTTCCGCAAAGATGCTGGCGGCTCTTATCCTTCTATAGAAGATTGGCTAAAGCTTAAGGAATTATTAAAGTTTGATTCCAAACATGATTTTGAAATGACAGAAACTGAAGAAGTGCTGCAGCAAATTAATTATCATCCAAATGGTAAAAATCCAGGGGATATAATTGATGTCGATATGATTCCAGATTTTTTCAAAATTAACACTGCAAAAAGTCAATATCGTCATTTTGCTGTGTTCCCTTCGCGGATTCCAGAAATTGCTATAAAATGTTGTTGCCCTTCAGACGGAATTGTTTTAGATCCGTTTGCTGGCTCAGGTACAACCGGAAAAGTAGCAAAAGAATTAAATCGAAAATCAATATTAATAGAACTTCAATCTGAATATTTAGACATTATCCAAGAGAGAAGTGGAAATATCAACATAATTAAAGGCTAAAAGTTATGACAAATATTGACGTAGAAAAAATGAATGAAAAAATTAAAAAGAGGCTTAAATTTTTCTTTGATATTTATGAAAATCTAAAATGAACACGAAACACTTAATAATAAACGGCGATTCACGAAAGATGAACGAGTTGAAAGATGAATCCGTTCATCTGATAATCACATCTCCGCCTTATTGGCAGCTAAAAGATTATGGAAGCGGTGATCAAATCGGATTCAACGATAGTTATGAAAATTATATAAACAACTTGAATCTCGTTTGGAAAGAATGTCATCGTGTTCTTCATGATGGCTGCAGGTTATGTATTAATATTGGCGATCAGTTTGCCCGTTCTGTTTATTATGGAAGATATAAAGTAATACCAATTAGAACCGAAATAATAAAGTTTTGCGAAACGATTGGCTTTGATTATATGGGAGCAATTATTTGGCAGAAAGTGACAACTACAAACACAACTGGCGGCGCAACTATAATGGGCTCGTTTCCTTATCCTCGCAATGGAATATTAAAATTAGACTATGAGTTTATTTTGATATTCAAAAAAAGTGGATTTCCACCTAAAGTTCCAAAGGAAAATAAAGAACTTTCAAAATTAACAACAGAAGAATGGAATACATATTTTCATGGTCATTGGAATTTTGGTGGGGCAAAACAAGATAATCATATAGCAATGTTTCCTGAAGAACTTCCAAAGCGATTAATAAGAATGTTTTCATTTGTAGGAGATACGATTCTTGATCCATTTCTTGGAAGCGGAACAACTTCTTTAGCCGCGAAAAATCTAAACCGAAATTCTGTTGGCTATGAAATTAATCACAAGTTTATTCCGGTTATTAAAGATAAACTATCTGTTAAAGAAAATAAATTTTTTGAAGAATATTCGTATGAGTTTCTAACTCAGAAAACACTTCAAATAGACTTCCAAAAAGAAATTGAAAAACAATCTTACATATTTAACGACCCTCATAAGCTTGATAAAAAAATAGACCTGAAAAAACTTCAATTTGGCTCCAAACTAGATAATAATGGTAGTAAAAGAGAAGATTATTATTCTGTTAACGAAATAATTAGCCCAGAATTATTAAAGCTAAATAATGACTTGATTGTTAGATTAATCGGAGTAAAAGAAAAACCAGAAGTAACCGGAAAAGCAAAGGAATTCCTTCTTAATAAAACGAAGGGACAAAAAGTATATTTGAAATTCGATGAGCAAAAATACGATGATTATGATCGATTACTTTGTTATCTATATTTACAAAATAAAACTTTTATAAATGCACATCTTATTAAAGAAAAATTAGTTTTAGTTGATACAGATCTCAACTTTAAATACAAAAATAAATTTCTGCACTTACTTGGAACAGATAATGCCTAAAGAATGGATCCTTAATAGTGTAATGAATCGATTCCAACTTAATTTCAAACGTAATGTTGGTCCGACTTCTGAATCAATTCGTAAGTGTTCACCGAAGACAATTGAAGAATGGAAAAAATACTATTTCAAAAATGTAAAAAGCAAAAAGCATATTACAGAACTTGGTAAAAAACTCTATGTAAAAATCACCGAGGTTGTACAAGCTGAGCTTGATGATATCACAGAACAAGATTGTATTGATTATATGATTAATCTTGTCATCAATTGCACTTTCGATGGTTACATGACAGAGATTGAAACAATTTACGGGCAACTAGAAAAAAATCTCGATATTAAAATTGAACCAGCGCCGGACGATTGGGATAGATTATTTAATGTTGATTTCTTTATTAAAATAAATGAAAAATATATTGGGCTTCAGATTAAGCCGGTTAACGAAGGGATACAACTTCCGGAGAGCTATAAAGAAAGGGCTATTCAAGAAGAAACTCATTTAAAATTTACAGAAGTATTTGGTGGAAAAGTATTTTACATTTTCTCTACGAAAATCAATGGTAAAAAAGAAATAGTTAATACTGAAATCATTGATGAAATCAAAAAAGAAATAAATAGACTTAAAGCAAATTAGCTCTAAGATCATCTTACTACAAAATTTTAAAATCAGAATTCCCAGCGCACATTTTAAATTATGAAATTCACATTAACTATCTTTTAATATTTCCGTCTTTCAATTTTTCAATCAACCTTCGGTCAACAAATCTTTTAATCTTTTAATTGAGAATAATTCCCATGTCCAAACAAATAACCGAAATACAAAAAAGAATTCTCGACTTCATAATCGAGATGATGACAGTAAGGCAACTATTGGTCTTATCTAATCCCTTCTTGTGTTTTAATTTTTCTTTCTTGATATTTATTACAAGAATAACTTAGTAATGAAAACAACATCAGTACATAAATATGGCTGGGTTAACTGGGGCGGTTTAAAAAAGTTTTCTAAGGGGAGAGTTTTACTTACTACTTACTACTTACTACTTACTTCTATATATATACCGTGTAGAGTTTGCGCGTGTTCAACTCATTCAAAATGTTCAGGTAGTTTTTAAATTAAAAGCGGAGGTGGTTGCCTGTCTCTTACACTGCGGTGAGTTTACGACAGGGTTTATATAAGGATTAATTCATTTCAAGTAATAAACAAGTTTCAAAGGGTAAAAATGAAAAAATTAAAACTTATTTCAATTGTTTTATTTTTATTTCTTTCCACAGTATTTGCAGATAATAAAAAAGAAGATTTATACGGTGGAAAATTTACAAGGGTAGTCGGAGAAATTAACCCAAAGACTAAAGGTGATTGGAACAAATTTTATCCATTAAACATTGGGGACTTTTGGGAATTCATTGAGAAAGATACGACAACATTGTTTGGTATTACACGAAGACTAAACTTTTCTATAGCTAAAGAAATTATCGCAGATACACTGATGCCGAACGGAATAGTATATAAGAAAATAAAGATGTGGAACTGTGCCAATAGTGTAAATCGAGAGATTAAATATTCTTTCCAGAGAGCCGACAGCTTGGGAAAAATCTATACTTATTTAAACAATTCAGATAAACTTTTATATGATTTAACTAAGAATAAAAATGAGACTTACCCTTCACCCTTTGAAAACTTTTTCTGGAAAGTTTTAGAGAAATATTATGTCGTTGGGTTTAGCGATACATTGCTTGCAATCGATATAGCTCTATTTGACTCAACCAATATTAGGAAATACAGCGAAACAATTATTGAAAACTTTGGTGTAGTTTTTTATCAAGGAAATTTAAGAGACGATTACCTCAATCCAGAAGGAAGTTTTTGGGGTGCTGTAATAGATGGAGCTGTTTACGGAGATATGATTGTATTGAAACAAGAAATTGACTGGAGAGAGTTTTATCCATTACGTATTGGAAATTTCTGGAAATATATGGGATATGTAGGAGCTATTCCCTTGACAATATCTAGAAGAGTTTTAGCTGACACAATTACAAGTGATGGAGACAAGTATTTTAAGATAAGAGAAATTGATCATACGTTCGGATACACATATTACACGTATGATATGGTAGATAGTCAAGGACAAATTTGCAGATGGAATTTAAGAGAATCTAAGAAGGAGCTTATATATAGTCTATCTTCTTGTATCGGCGATACATTAGCTTCATTTGTAACTAGCTTCGTATGGAGAATGAATGAAAAATGGAGAAATGCCCTACATATCAAATTGTTTCCAGATATAAATTTTCAAACAAGGAGTTTCGTTCGGGATATAGGACTATCAGAAACTACAGGAGATTTATATATGATTGGATTGGTAGGTGCAATTATTAATGGAGTTGCATTTGGAGACACTACTATTACTTCTGTAGAAAACATTATTTATAATCCTTTGAAAAGTTTTGAGCTTTTTCAGAATTACCCTAATCCATTCAATTCGCTTACAACAATTAAATTCTATTTACCTAAATCTGCTGATATAAGCCTACAAGTTTACAACTTACAGGGGCAGTTATTAAAAACAATTCTTTCTAAAAATATGAATGAAGGAATGCATATGGTATTTTGGAATGGACGTAATGATGAGAATAAAGAATTGCCAAGTGGTATATACTTCTGTCGGCTGACAGTCAATAATCAGCAGTCAAGGATTAAAAAATTAACTTTATTAAAATAACGAGGTAACAATATGAAAAAGTATTTTTCCATTTTACTGCTCTTTTGTTTGTCCTTTAACTATTCTTATAGTCAGGAAGATTTTTGCATGGTGAATAGTACGAGTACAAGTTCAGCTATTCCTAACACAGGAACTTTTAGAATACTAATTGTCTTGTGTAAATTTTCTGATGATAACTTTAACCAATCGCCCCACACTGATTTATGGCCTGATACACTAAATCAAATGCCAAGCTGGGGCCCTAATTTAGTTTCAAGCACTGTTCAACAATCTTATTCTAATCCAAGCATGAGCGGTTATTTTAAGACAATGTCTAATGGGCTTTATGATGTTATTGGTGATGTTGTTTTTTATCAGCCACAACACAATCAGAGTCATTATTTTATATCAAGCGGCAGACATATAGGTTATTTAACTGAGGAAATTTTAACTTCTATAGATCCAGTTATAAACTTTGCAAATTATGATAGTAATAATGATGGCAAAGTTGATATGATAAAAATTTGTTTTAGATTTGCAAACACTCTAATGCTTGATGGGAGCCCTTATCAGGGTATAGCTGGACTTACAGGATTTCGACAAACATTTGGCAGTGGTACTTCACTAACTAGGGATGGTGTAACTATAAGCGCCAACTTGTGGGGTTCGGGCACATTTCAAAATGGAGTTACTGATCTTCACGGTGGACTTCCAGTAATGCTACATGAATTTGGGCACTATTTGTTTGATGCTCATTATGAGGGTATTGGTTATCATGGTTTAATGGATGGTAGTGGAACAGGTGTAATGAGCTCATTTGAGAGAATAAAAATGGGATGGATTACTCCTATTCTTATAACTTCAAATGCTGTGGATTCTATCCTAACAGATGCATTAACCACACACAAGGTTTATAAAATTAGTATTCCAGGTACTTCAGAATATTTTCTAATTGAAAACCACCAACGTGTAAATTTTTATGAAAGCTCCTGGCTAATATATAATGGTGGTCCAATTAGGAGTCCTGGAACAGGGCTTTTAATTTCTCACTGCACTAATAATTCTGTTGATATCGAAAGTGCCTTTGGTAGATGGAACTGGGAAAGAGTTTGGCATACTTTTCCGAATTATCCATATCCCGATTGGTTATATACTTTTCCGTTTAAGAGGTTAGATCCGAATAAACCTTTCGGTGAAGACAAACTGAATTTAAGGGGGAAAAGAATAGACCCACTCAATTATTATTCGACCAAAAATCATACTGACTTTTTGGGTTCTACTGTAGATTATTTTAATATTGGATATAATCAGATATTTTCACCTTGGAGCAATCCAAGTACATATCCGGATATTCAGAATCTATGTGCAGAACTACTGCAAAAAGATCAATACAATAACATTCATGTGAATATATTCATTAATAATCCATTGGCTGCACCCCCATCCAAACCACAGCATTTAACCATAAGTTGCAATGCTAATAACAAACCTTTATTAAAATGGTTCAGAAACCAAGAACCTGATATGCACAAATATAAAGTCTATAAAAAAGTAACTGAGGAATGGGGATTTCAATACTTAGCTGAAACAACAGATACTTTTTTTGTAGATAATACTGAGCAGTGCATTACAGGTCCTCTAATTGCGAATGAGCGTGTTGCTTCGTATAGAGTAACTGCTGTAGATAATACCAGTAAAGAATCTGTACCGTCTGATGCGGCTTCTACAAGAGTATATGGGCCACCAATGGAAAAAGCATTAAGTCAAAACAAAGTATTGTCTTATCAATTGTATCAGAACAATCCGAATCCGTTTAATCCCACAACCAAAATAAGATTTTCGATTTCAGATTTTGGACTTACGAATTTAAAGGTCTTTGATTTACTCGGTCGTGAAGTGGCTGTACTTGTTAACGAACCAAAGCAACCCGGTGAATATGAAGTTGAGTTCAATGCGAGTAAATACGAATTAAGTTCCGGGGTTTATTTCTATCAGCTTGTGGTGAACGGAGTGAACCAACTTACCTCAGGATTGTTTATTTCAACTAAGAAGCTTTTACTAACAAAATAATTATACAAGAGATGTCATTCCGACTTGTAACTTTCCTATCACTTTATGGTCGGGATGACATCTCTATAATTTTATAAAAATTTCAACTCCTAAACTGAAACATTTTATACCTTACTAAAATCTCTACCTATCTAACTAAATTTGTATTCACCGTAATTATTAATTATACATTATAAATTGTACATTCCTAAGAGGTTTCCATGTCCAAACAAATAACTGAAATACAAAAACGAATTCTTGACTTCATAATTGATATGATGTCGCTTAGACAAATTCCGCCTACATTGGCAGAGATTGCAAAAAAATTCAATTACAAAAATCGTTCAACAGTTCAGCAACACTTGAAAGCACTTGAGCAAAAAGGATTCATCAAACGAAATCCATTGCTTGCGAGAGGAATTGAACTAACGCTTTCGGATAAGTTTTTTGTTCCTCGTCCGGTGCTTGGAGAAGTTGCCGCAGGAAATCCGCTCGTGATTTATCCCGACGCAATCGATACAGTAGAACTGCCTACAATCGTCCGTATGCCAAAAGATTCTTTTCTTCTAAAAGTAAAAGGCGACAGTTTGAAGGATGCATACATTTTCAGCGGAGATGTTGTGATAGTAAATCCAAATGCACAGATTACAGATGGACAAATCGTCGTTGCCGTGCTCGATGATTCTGCTGTTGTAAAAAGATATTTCCGTCAGAACGGAACAATAATGCTGAAATCCGAGAACAAAGCATTTAAACCGATCGAGATAAAGCACAACTACGATAAATTCAAAATCATCGGTGCTGTTGTTGGAGTTTATAGAAGTATGAGGAAGAAAGGATAGTGTGGAATTTGGATTATGAAATTGTCTTTTCTACATTATCAATTCGAAATTGGCGGATCTTAAATATTACCTTGCATTTATTACCATCTTATTTTACTTTTTATTAAACTAAAAAGAGGCTTAATACGTCAGTATTTAGAAACTTGGGCGACAATATTTCCGAAATGCAAATCGCAGATACGTTAAAAATTAACTTTAACAACTTTATAAATGGTACAGCAGAATTTTCTGGAACTTATATTGCGGAAACCGGCGAGATTAATTTTAGCACAAATCTCACTGAAAGAGAAGCCATCGGCGAAATTAGAATGGGCGAAGGAATAATTGTAAATACTGAGGTAATTCTGTCAGATCTATCAGAACCGCTAAATGAGCAAGTAATCAGAGCAAAATTCAACGAAGAGGAGGTAGAGGTAAATCTAA
Source organism: Ignavibacteria bacterium (assembly GCA_016873845.1). Taxonomy (NCBI): domain Bacteria; kingdom Pseudomonadati; phylum Ignavibacteriota; class Ignavibacteria; species Ignavibacteria bacterium. Next base: position 5,823 of record VGVX01000003.1, on the reverse strand, counting down.
ACAGTAACGATATTAACAATCTTATCTCAGCTAAGGAATTAGGAAATTTTGCATCCATAATGGAAACTATTAAAAGATCATCTGAGAATGCGGAGTTTGTAAAAATTTGCGAACGACTTAAAGAGAATTTAACAAGAAAAAATTTTATTAATTCTTACAAAGTAATTTTGGATGGCGATGTTTTTAATGAAACACAAAAAAATATTGTGATGTGTATTATTGCCATTCTTTCCTTTATTGTAGCATTTATAGGACTTATTACTTGCGCCGGATTAGTGGGATGCGTAGTAGCTGCCGCAGCTTATGCTCTTGCTACTGCCGGCTTAGCGGGTTGTTTTATCTAAAAATTTTATGAATGTTTTCATCTACATTGCTGTAATTTTCTTTCCAATACTAGTTTTTATAATTGATATAAGGAAAGCTCAAAAGGAAGACATATATATTATATTTGGTTTTTCAACATTATGGTATTTTTATTGGTTTACCTTACAAAACTCTAACTCTATATGGCAAAGTGTTTTCTTTATTGCATTCGAAACAACAATAATAGCTGGGGGATTGATATCAATAATAATTTGGTACAGTAGAAAAAAAAAGCGAATTAATTCATAATGGAATGGTTATATGGAGCTGCCCCATGGCTTAGAATTTTAGTTTTGAGCTTTAATCTTTTAATAATGATTTCTCTTTTTATAACGAAAAAGTTTTCCCTTCAAATATTCATATTGAGTATTGCTATTCCAATAGTTCATTTGATATTATTCTTTGCCCCACCATACAAACCAGAAACTATAATCTCTTTATTTCTATCGCTAGGATGTATAGCTTTTGGCATAAGGATTATTATTAATCAATTCAAAAATACATAAAACTTAGTCTACAAATCGAATCTCCGTGTTATAAGTAGTAACCCGAAAACAAAGCTTACAAACCAATCGAGATAAAACACAACTACGATAAATTTAAAATAATTGGTGCGGTAGTTGGCGTTTATAGAAGTATGAGGAAGAAAGGATAATGTTAAATGCGAAGTGTGAAGTTAAGTAAAACATAATTGCAAGTGTTGAGTTTAATAATCATATTTGAACAAAGTTATGATGAATAAAGAACAACACGTTAAATACTGGCTTGATAGTTCTGAAGAGGATTGGATTTCAGCAAATGAAATCTGTCAAAAAAAATGAACGGAAACATTTTGCTTTATTCATTGCTCATTTAAGTCTCGAAAAACTCTTTAAAGCATTGTATGTTGAAAAATTTGGTGAGATTCCGCCTTTTAAGCACGATTTATATATGCTTGCTTTAAAATGTGAAATGGATTTAAATGAAGACATTATTGCTGAATTAAAAATCACTAATGAGTACAATCTTCAGACAAGATATCCTGAATACAAAGAAAGTTTTTATAAAAAGTACACATTTGATTTTGTAAGCAACGAATTAAATAGAATTAACAAACTAAGACAATGGGTATTAAATACGATAAACAATATGCAATAAGAAAAGCAAAAGAGCTTGCTAAGGTTTTAAGAGACAATAATATAAAAATCCAAGCCATGTATTTGTTTGGTTCTTTTGCAAATGATGACGAAGCTAATTTAGAATGGTCTGATATAGATATTGCCATCGTCTCCGAAAGCTTTATGGGATTTAGATTGGAAGACAATAAAATGCTTATTCCACTAGTCGTTAAAGTTGAACCAAGAATAGAGACTCATCCGTTTACTCCTGCAGATTTTGAAAATTCCCCTTTTACTAAAAACGAAATAGAGAAAAAAGGAATTTTATTAGAAACCTAAAAAATATACCACCAAGTGTTAAATAAGGAAATTAAAAACAAGATACTAAAACTTATGATTACTCAATCGATAGATACTAATCCAGAAGTAGAAAAATTTCTCATCTCTCTCATAAGAAATTCAAGCGTGACAAAAAGAATTTTGCAAGTACAACATTTAACCAAGACAATGTTACAACTTTCTCGAAGAGCAATATCAAGAGCTAATCCCAAATTATCCCCAAATGAATTGGACATGCTTTTTATTAAATATCACTACGGCGACGAATTAGCTAACAAATATCGTGCATCTATTGAAGAAAATCACATGTGAAAAATGGAAATTTTATCTGCAATAGAGCCCGTTATAAAAGCTTTTGAAGAGTTAGGAATATCGTATTACATCGGTGGTTCAATAGCAAGTTCTGCTTATGGTATTGCAAGAGCAACATTAGACGTTGATTTAATTTCAAATCTAAAGCCATATCAAGTTAACTCGCTTGTAAAAAAACTTAAACCGGATTATTTCATCGATGAAAATATGATTCAAGATGCAATCCAAACAACTTCTTCTTTTAATTTGATACATCTTGAAACAATGCTGAAGGTCGATGTATTTATATTAAAAGAAAAACTATACTCTCAAAAAGCATTCGAAAGAAAACGAAAAGATACAATTGATGTTGAAAACAATTCGCTTCAAATTTACCTTTGCTCTGCAGAAGATATTATTCTAAACAAACTTGAGTGGTATAAGTTAGGCGAAAAAGTATCTGAACGCCAATGGTTGGATGTGTTAGGCGTTATAAAAGTTCAAGGAAATTTACTCGATGTAGAATACCTCAAACATTGGGCAAAAGAATTAGATATTTCTGATTTGTTAGAAAGAGCATTAGAGGAAGGAAAGGGTTGAGGCTTAATTATAAAATTACTATTGTGAGCTAAATGAACACATAAAATTTTAAGTTAAAAAAATAATAAGTCATAGCTCTCAATTAAGAAAGAAAAGATAATGTCAAACGCGGAGTGCGGAATTCGTCCGTCAACCGACGGAGTGGATTGTAGAATTCGGAATTGTCAATTGCTTATTGACTAAACTTTAAACAACACCTTTAAAAAAATCGGAGGCACAACAATGCTTACAACAAAACGAGTACTAATCGCAACAATCTGCGGGTTCATCTTTGGAATCGTTTGCATGCTTTTAGCAAGCTCAAATCCAGACGAGCCAATATCCACAGCAACAAAGTGGACAATAATTTTTAGCCGAACACTGATGGGCTTTACAATCGGTGTAAGCGCCATAAGATTGCAATGGTGGCTTCACGGAATTGTTATCGGCTTCATCGGTAGTATTCCTATGGCGTTTCCTGTAATGGACAGACCAGCTATAATGATAGCAACTTTAGTTATGGGAATTGTATATGGTTTCCTTACAGAATTAATCACATCAATTTTATTTAAGGAAAAACCAGCAGGAATGCAGAAAGCAACAGCGTAAAATCGGTAATTTGCAGGCTGTCACGAACTTCCGTCTGTTGACAGATCGTGACAGCCTGAATATGGTAGGACAGATTATGCGAAATATCCTTGTGATTAATCTGTCCTACAGCAAATGATATTGAAATGCAACAAATGATAATAACAAACCATATAGATAAACACGAAACCTACTACAATTCTCCAATTGGACTGACCAAAATCACAGCCAGCGAAAATGGAATCAACTCAGTAGATTTTATCGAAGAACAAGCTGAAAAGGGGTTGCGAACTCATCCAATTTTAGATGAGTGCGTCACTCAACTCGATGAATACTTCAAAGGTAAACGAAAAGAGTTCACCGTAAAGCTAAATCACGATGGAACAGAGTTCCAGAAAAAAGTCTGGAATGAACTGCTGAAAATTTCATTCGGCAAAACGGTCAGTTATTTGGAACTTGCAAAATCACTTGGTGATGTGAAAGCAATTCGTGCAGTTGGTAAAGCAAACAGTAAGAACAAAATCGCGATAATCATTCCGTGTCACCGTGTAATCGGAAGTAATGGAAACCTCACCGGATATGCCGGCGGTTTGTGGAGAAAGGAATGGCTGCTGAAACACGAAGGCATTTTAATGCTGTGATGGAACAGATTCACAAATGTAAATCTATTAGGTTAAAAGAATATGATTACTCACAGGCAGGCTGGTACTATATTACAATCTGCACAAAAGATAAAATGTGCTTATTCGGTAGAGTTGTTAATGGGAAAACGATATTGAATAAAATTGGAACTATTGTTAAAAAACATTGGGAAGAAATCCCAAAACATTTTTGCCATGTTGAATTAGACGAGTACGTTGTAATGCCGAATCATTTACATGGGATTATTATAATTAATAATGTTGGGGTTCAAAATTTTGAACCCCAACAAAATAAATTTCAACATATTATACCAAAATCGTTGGGTTCGATCATACGCGCTTTCAAATCCTCGGTAACACAATGGTGCAATAAAAACGAACTTAAATATTTCAGATGGCAGCGCAATTACTACGAACATATAATCCGTAGCAAAAAAAGTCTTTACAACATCCGCCAATATATAATCAACAATCCATTAAAATGGGAATTGGATGATGAATACTCAGAGAGTTAGAAATAATTGCCTTCTCTTTTAACTAAAAATAATTTTGATTAGATTATTCGTGTTTCAAACATCTACGGACTATCTACAGAAAAGAAAGTCAATAAACAAAAAATCATAACTGAGGAGATTAGCAAATGACTTCTGTTAAAGAAATTGAATCAGCTATTGAAAAACTCGCAAAAGATGAATTGGCGGCATTTAGAGAATGGTATGAAGAATTTGACGCTAAGCTATGGGATAAACAGTTCGAGGAAGATGTATCTTCGGGGAAATTAGATGTTCTTGCCAATGCAGCTCTCGATGATTACAGAACGGGTAAATGCAAAGAGATATAAAACACTTTGCCGGTCCATCGTTCTGGGCGTGTTACGAAAAATTACCAAAAGAAGTGCAAGAATTGGCGGACAAAAATTTTGAGCTACTTAAATCAAACCCCGAACATCCCTCACTATACTTTAAGAAGGCTAAAAGCTATTATTCGGCAAGGGTTGGAAAAAAATATCGCACCATTGGAATAGAAATCGAAAAAGGAATACTGTGGTTCTGGATCGGTACCCACTCTGAATATGACAAACTTCTCTTATGATCAACTAAAAAATGGCGCGGTTTAGTGCCGTCACGGACCTCCGTCAGTTGACGGATCGTGACAGTAAGAAGAAAAGCATTATGACACAACAAAATTCTTTTTCTGCTTTTTATCCGTCCCAGCGGACTTGTCCACTACTGCGAATTGGCACCGCCGGTTGGTACCGACTCTGTCAGAATTGAGTCGGTCGCTTTATTCTCAAGCTTGACCGAAAGATTTTAGTCTGTCTGGCTTACAAGACAAAGTCAGCTGAACTATTGTGTCTTGACTTTCAATTTTTTTTTGGACACTTTTAATGTAAAATTTTAGGAATAACTTGCTACAATTAATCCTGAATATTTTTTGCTATTTAAAACATACAAATTATTTTTAACCCGCTAAAAGGGAATTGTTAAAATGAAAACATTCTCTTTACTTTCACGTTTTCTTTTGATGTTAGTGACGGTGGTTCTATTAACTGGGTGCCAAGAAGAAGCGACAAAGCCAAATGAAACACCCAGAATGTTCGTGAGGCTTGAGAATCAAACAGAACACTCTGGCATAATGGTAAAGATATTAGAGTTGAACAGATGGACAACAACCGATTCGCAAGGATATTTTCAATTTGATACACTTCAAAATGGTAATTATACGTTTCAAGCAAGGTATCCTTACTTTAAAACAGAAGAGTTCTCAATTATGGTAAATAACGGAGAGATACAACCGCTTATTAATCTTCACCTAAAACAGCTTTTACAGTTTTGGATTGAGCCCGCTGAAACTACAGTCTCACAAAATAATTTCAACAATCCAAATTTCTTTGCATTTTCAGGAATGCGAATGAAGTTGACAAA